>JAAFHO010000272.1 GCA_013297575.1 Chitinophagales bacterium | reverse complement strand
TGGTGTCACGTAAATCCCTTTGGCGTTTTTTTATAACCTGCTTTTATATTAGCGGCTGCAAAGTCATTTTTTCTGTCTCTTTGCAGGTTGCTATATTATCTAAATTATACAGTATTCTCCCCCTTGATTCCCCTCTAAAAAAAATCCATCACAGCAACCGCCGTGATGGATTTTTTTTACCCCTTATCCCCAATAAAACTATTTCTTCTTCCATTCAGCAATAGATTTCTCGTTCATTGCCGGATAATCTTTATTGCCTTCTTTGGTTGCGAGTGCGCTGCTGGCCTCTGCAGTTGCGATAGCATCTTTGTAGCTACCCAATTCTGCTTGGATTTGCGCTTTTAAGCGTAGAATCCAGAACTTATCGCCACCTTTTTCGAGTGATTTATTCACCCAATCCAATGCCGTTTTCATATCTTTCTTTTCATCAAAATAGTAACGGGCAGAAGCGTAATAGGTACCCGCAGAAGGGCCATCCATTTGGCTCTTAATATCGGCCATTACCCTAGAATCCGTATCCAATTTGAAAGGAATTGTGATTTTTGTATTCTCCCAGGCAAGGCGAATATCAGCACCAGTATTGCGCAAATTATCGATACTGATAGTGAAAGACTCTACATTTTCAGCAGATTTTTCCACACTTACGTCAAATTTAGCCGCTACTTCTTCTTCCTTGTAATTCTCGTCGGGAGTACCCCAATAAGAAGTGTTGGTATAAAAAATAATAGTCCACTTATCTTTATTTGGGATAGTGTACAACGCGTAAGTACCTTTTGTAAGTTTGCTCGATGCTGGACCAACCATTACATCGTCGCCGAAAGTAACTTTAGTGGAGGCATTGGCACCTGTGCGCCACATTTCGCCAAAACGCACCAATTCGCCAAATATCTTGCGGCCTTTGGTACTTGGACGAGAATATTCAAGGTCAACTTTAGTGAGACCAACTTCCTGTGATATTTTAGCAACAGGGCTTGGTTGTGGCGTTTTGAGTTGAGCAGAAACCATCGTGGCTGTCAACATCAAAAAGGAAAGTAAATAAAATACTTTTTTCATGTGTATTTGTGAAAAATGAGTGAATAATTGCAGCGCAAAGGTATGCAAATGGTATTAGATCGGTGATATAAGATGACGATATTCGGACTAAAGTCTAAATAAATGGCGCACTTTATACACCAATTTATCGTTTAAATGACGATTCCTAGTTTGATGCCACATATTTTAGTGTTGCAACACCTAAATATCGAATACTAAGGAACAATATCCCCGTTAATAGGTTGCTTAGGAATGAGATTTAAATAAAGGTACAAATTTGGGGAGATGGTTTTGTCACTATCAAGGCATGAAGAGGGCGTTTAGTGGCGCTAAATAACCGATGAATAACGAAGAGAGGGGCAAAATAAAGCCGCCAAATCTGTACCTTTATTTGAATCTCATTCCTTATGTGCAACCTTTTGGTTAAAAAGTTTTCTTTTCCTCTTTGGAAAAACTAATGCGAAATTCCAATGTTTATACCGAACTTTGCACGGTCTTAATAAACAGGCTATTTTAAAGATTTCGCATAGATAAGTATAGCACAAACCCGCTGAAAGACGCACCTACACTTAAAATACATTAAAAGAATCATGCAATTAGATAACTACGCACTACTTATTCAAAAACTAGACGGGTTTATCCGTAAGTTTTATATTAACCACCTACTTCGGGGTGCGCTTTATACCGTTGGTACCGTATTGGGGCTGTTTGTACTACTCAATGTGCTCGAATACTACTTTTATTTCTCTTCTAGTGTAAGAACTGGGCTATTTTGGGGATTTGTAGGTATTTCTGGTTTAGCACTCTGGAATTGGGTGGCGGTACCACTGCTACATTATTTCCATTTGGGCAAGGTGATCAGCCGCGAACAGGCAGCACAAATTATTGGCGATCATTTCCCTAATGTTAAAGATAAACTGTTGAATATCTTGCAGTTAAAAGAGCAAAGCAATAATGCAATCTATGCAGAATTGATTACAGCAAGTATCAACCAAAAAAGCGAGGAAATCAAAATTGTTCCTTTCCAAGCGGCTATTGACCTATCAAACAACCGAAAACACTTGCGCTGGGCATTACCGCCGTTGGCATTACTTTTGTTCCTGATGCAATGCGCTCCGGGTATCCTCCGCGATGGCTCTATGCGCCTTTGGAACACCAATCAGGAGTTTGAACGTCCGGCACCATTCAAATTTATGGTGAATAAGGACAGCCTCCGTACCGTACAATTTGCAGATTATACCCTAAAAGTAGTCGTAGAAGGCAATACGCTCCCCAATGAGGTGTTTATTGACCTCGGTAAAGTACAATATCGACTCACAAAAGATGCGGCGAACGAGTTTTCCTATAAATTCACGAATGTACAAGAAGATACAGAGTTCAAATTGTTCGGCGGCGGTGTAGAAAGCCGTCCATTAACACTTGAAGTATTGCGCAAACCAAGCATCGCTTCTTTTGATGTAAAATTGGATTTCCCCGAGTATATCGGTCGCCCCGATGAGTCTTTGGCCAATGTAGGCGATTTGGTGGTACCGCAAGGCACTAATTTAGGTTGGGTGTTCAATGTGCAAAGTACCGAACACATGCTTTTGAAATTTGGCAACGATCATGGTAACGAAGCCAAAAGATTTGATGATAATTTGTTCTCTTTTAACCGTCGTGCGTTAAAGGACGAAACATATAAAGTATTCATTTCCAACAGTTTACTGCCTAATGCTGATTCTGTTGCTTATACGATTACAGTAATTCCCGATTTAAATCCACAAATTACCGTGGAGGAGTTCAGGGATAGCGTCAACCGCACTCAAATTTTCTTTGCCGGCGATGCCAGCGACGATTATGGCCTCAATAATTTAACCTTTAACTACCAGATTAAAAAAATAAAAGGTGGCCAATTACCGATGAATACCATTAAAGTAGATAAACCCGCTGGTAAACAGACGCAATACGAGTATGCTTGGAAATTGGAGGATCTTACCCTTGAGCCAGGCGACGAAATCAACTACTATTTCGAGATTTTTGATAATGATGCCGTAAATGGTGCTAAAAGTGCACGCACCCAAGTGATGCAATACCGAATCCCGACCCTCAACGAATTCCGTAAGGATCAGGAAGCCAATAGCGAAGAAATCAAGAAAAACCTTGAAAAAGCACTGAAAGAAAGCATGAAAGTACAGGAGGACATCAAAAAACTCCGCGATAAAGTACTCCAGAAAAAAGAATTGGACTGGCAGAGCCGTAAAGAATTGGAAAAACTCATGAACCGCCAACAAGAACTGCAAAAGGATATTGAAGAGGCGAAAAAGAGCTTTGACCAAAATATGGAGCAACAAAAGGACATGAATCAACCTAAAAACGAAGAATTGCTCCAAAAACAAGAAAAATTGGAGAAAATGTTTGATGAGGTGATGAGTGAAGAAATGAAAAAACTCATGGAGGACATCCAAAAGATATTGGAGGAAATGAATAAGGATCAGGTGCTGGAGAAAATGGAAGAAATGCAACTCTCCAACGAGGAAGTGAATAAAGAACTCGACCGCCTAGAAGAACTCTACAAACAATTGAATGTGGAGCAAAAGTTAGATGAGCAAATCAATCGTCTGGAAGAATTGGCCAAAGAACAGGATAAACTCTCCAAGGAAACAGAAGACAGTGAAAAACCACAAGAGGAACTCACTAAAAAACAGGAGGAGTTGAATAAAGAGATGGACGATATCAAGAAGGAGCAGGAGGAATTAGAAAAGAAAAACGAGGAACTAAAAAGACCTCAGAAAATGGACGACATGAAGCAAGAAATGAAGGAAACCAAGGAAGAAATGGAGGGCGCGTCCGAAGATATGGATGGCGGTGACAGCAAAAGCAAAAAAGAAGATAAAAAAGAAGACAACAAAAAAGCGAGCAAAAAGCAGAAAAAGGCGGCCAATAAAATGAAGGATATGGCCAACAAAATGAAGTCGAAAAAGAAAGGTAGTGACAAGGATGAATTGGAAGAAGACTTGGCGACTATCCGCCAATTGCTCGAAAACTTGGTAGGACTTTCGTTCAACCAGGAGCAAAATATGAAGGAAATCAAAACGGTGAACCCGGCTGCTCCTTATTATGTGCAACTGACACAACAGCAGTTCAAAATCAAGGATGATTTCCGCTTGGTAGAGGATAGTCTTCAGGCATTGGCCAAGCGCCAATTTGCCATAGAAGGCGTTATTACCGAAAAAGTAACGGATATTAAAGGTTCGATCAAACGCACCGTGGCCGAATTGGAAGAACGCAATACGCCAACGGCCAATGCCGAGCAACAAAATATCATGAAAAACCTCAACGACCTCGCGCTACTATTAGCGGAGGCGATGGCTAATATGCAGCAGCAAATGGCGGGTGGTATGCCCGGAGAACAGGCTTGCCAAAAACCTGGCAATAAAGGATCCGGTAAAGGCAAAAAACCTTCCGACAAAATGTCGAAAGGACAAGGAGAAATGGGCGAAAGTTTGGAACAAATGTTGGGTCGCATGAAAAAAGGTAGCGTTCCTAGTAAGGAATTTGCGCAAATGGCCGCCAAACAAGCCGCAATGCGCAATGCCATGCGAGAACTACAAAAACAAAAGCAAGAGCAAGGTAAAGGCAGTAAACTCCTCGATGAAGTGATGGAACAAATGAACGAAATCGAAAATGATCTCGTGAACAAACGCCTCACTAATGAAACGATGAAGCGCCAACAAAATATCATGACGCGCTTGCTCGAAGAAGAACGCGCCGAACGCCAGCAAGAAGAAGATGAAAAACGCGAAGCGCAAACTGCCCAGCAACAAACGCCTAAAATGCCGCCAGCATTGGAAGAATACCTCAAGAAACGCCGTGCAGAAGCAGACCAGTTCCGCACTGTGTCGCCTTCTTTAAAACCTTATTATAAGAATTTGGTGGAAGAGTATTTGAAAGGGGTAAGCGGCGGAAAATAAAAACAGGATAGGGAAGCCTTCTCCCCATGCTCTAAATCTAAGTAAGTACTTATTGATTGTTAGGTTATTGGGTTTCCTTATAAAAATTTTAGGTGCAGCGCACCGCAATATTTGTAGAAAAAATAGGCAAAATCACGTTTGAAGGTGCAGCGCACCGTGACATTAAATTTAATATTGCGGTGCGCTGCACCTTCAAAACACGGAAAACTTATCATTTCTACAAATATTGCGGTGCGCTGCACCTGAATTTTTTATAATTAAAAACTTTTAATTATAATTTTTTTTCGCTTCTAACTGTGTTCTTCCCAAACCTGTACCAAGTGTACAATTGTTTCCGAAGCCTTAGCCATATCCTGTACAGAAACCCATTCCTGCTTGGAGTGAAAAGCATGCTCACCCGCAAATATATTAGGACAAGGCAAACCCATAAACGATAAACGAGAGCCATCTGTACCGCCACGAATAGAGCGGCGAATGGGCGCTGAAAATCCTGCACGTTGGAGGGCTTCCATGGCATAATTGACTACTTGCGGATGCCTTTTGAGTACTTTACCCATATTTCGGTATTGCTCATACACTTTGAGTTCCGCTTTGGAATTAGGGAATCCTTGTAATACATCATCCGTAATTTTTTGTAGCAATTTGGCCAGCCGCGTCAAACCACCATCCGAAAAATCGCGGATAAGAAACTTAACTACTGCTGTTTCCAAACCACCTTCAACACTAGTAGGATGGATAAAACCTTGCTTGCCTTCTGTGTGTTCTGGTGCATATTTATTGGGCAATTTAGCCAAAATACGACCTGCTATTTTGAGCGCGTGCTCCATCCGGCCTTTAGCAAAACCGGGGTGCATTGAAACACCGTGAATGGTCAGAATCGCAGCATCGGCACTAAAGGTTTCGTCCTCAATGCTACCTGCTGTTTCACCATCAATGGTATAGCCATATTTAGCACCCAATTTTTTAATATTTACCTTATCCACACCACGCCCAATTTCCTCGTCGGGCGTAAATAGAATCCTAATTTTACCGTGCTTGATCGTTGGATCGGTCATCAAAGTATGTGCAGCATCCATAATAGCGGCTACACCTGATTTATTATCGGCACCAAGTAGGGTTTTCCCAGAGGCAGTTACAATGTCGTTGCCAATTTGACTCGGCAAATCTTCATGCTCTTTCATTCGGATAACTACCGTTGGATCATCGGGTAATACGATATCCTCACCTTGGTAGTTTTTATGCACAATAGGCTTTACATCCTTGCCCGAGCAATCGGGCGCAGTGTCCACGTGCGAGCAAAAACAAAGTACAGGCACTTTTTTGTCGGTATTGGCTGGAATGGTGGCATAAACATAGCCGTATTCGTCCAATTCAGCATCGGTAATACCTAAGGCGTGGAGTTCCTCTACCAGCACACGACTAAGGTCTTTTTGTTTTTCGGTGCTGGGTTGCGACGGGCTATTTGGGTCGCTTTGGGTATCAATTTGGACGTATTTTAAAAAACGTTCGAGTACTGTATGCATTATTTTTTTACTAATTTTAGTTGTTTACGCGCTGTTTTAGTGCTAATTTCAATCAAATAATACCCTGCTGGCAAATCTGCAACGGATATTGTTTTCTTCACATCTTCCACTTTGATGTCACGCCAAAGTTTACCATCTGCACCCTGAATTTTCAATTGTATATTCACGTGATTATCCAATCCCGACAAGCGGAAAAAATCACTCGCAGGATTGGGAAAAATAGCCCAATCTTTTGTACTTTTCGTTGGGGTTTTAGTCGTGGTTACCGCGCCTTGGAATAGCCATTTATAAGCCGCTGGAAATTCCTGCTTCCAAAACCATTCGGCGTGGTCGCCATTGGCAACGACCAGCGATTTTTTTTCAGCAGCCGTAAAGCCCGCTGTTGTCATAGCAGTGCCCACGGCCTGCATATCGGTCGTAACATAAGCGGGTTCTTGCCCACCTGCAAGGAAATACACCCGAGCAGGGCCTTCTTTGGGATGCGTTGCAACATGATCGGCCGGACTATTGCCTGCAAACCAAAATGCAGGGGAAAAAATACCTGCGCGCGAGTAAATATCCTGCCGCTCCGATAAACCATACATAGAAATAAGCCCTCCCATACTACTACCCATAATACCTGTGGAGTGCCGATTGGGAAGTGTTCTGTAATTCGCATCTATATATGGTTTGAGGGTATTGGCCAAAAACTCAATGTACTCATCTCCTTGTCCGCCACCATAGGAAGGATTCACCCAAGGAGAATATTCGTCCAAACGGTATTGGCCACCATTGTCGATGCCGACAACAATACAACCATAATCGCCTTGCGCATGCAGCGTATTGAGTGCCTCATCCACACCCCATTCACCAGAAAAACTGGTATTGTCGTCAAATAAATT
>JAAFHO010000271.1 GCA_013297575.1 Chitinophagales bacterium | reverse complement strand
GGCGGACAAGTGGGCGATACAGGTGTCATGTATTTTGGTGCTGATCCGGTACGCGTATTAGATACCAAAAAGGAAAATACGCTGGTGTTTCATTTGGTAGAACAATTACCCGAAAATATTGATTATGAGGGTATTGTATGCCAAGTAGATGAACGCAAACGCCGTCTCACAGAAGGTAACCACTCTGCTACACACCTGCTACATGCAGCCCTGCGTCGTGTATTGGGTACACACGTACAGCAAAAGGGTTCGTACTTGGACGATAACGCTTTGCGCTTCGATTTTCAGCATTTTCAAAAAATGACCGATGCTGAATTAGCAGAAGTAGAACAGATCGTCAACGAGAAAATTCGTGCAAATATCGCTTTGGAAGAGGCGCGGAATTTGCCCATTGCGGAAGCCCAAAAATCGGGTGCCATGATGCTTTTTGGCGAAAAATATGGCGAAACGGTGCGTATGATTACTTTTGATCCAGCGTACTCCCGCGAACTTTGTGGCGGTTGTCACGTACAATCCACAGGTCAAATCGGCTATTTCAAAATTACGGCTGAAACGGCAGTAGCAGCTGGTGTACGTCGCTTAGAAGCGGTAACGGGTGTTGGTGCAGAAATGTATGTCGCAAAAATGGAGCAAGATCTAGGTGCGATTAAAAACGCGCTCAAAGCAAAAGATTTGGCAAAAGCGGTCACTGATTTGCAAGAGAACAATAAGCAACAGCAAAAGAAAATAGAGCAATTCAATTTATTGTTTGCCAATTATTTGCGCAGCGATTTACGTCAAAAATTCGAGGTAGTCAATGGCATTAACCTGCTCGTGACCACCTTGCCCATCAGCGATAACAATGCCATCAAAACACTAGCAACCGAACTGGAACGCGAAGTAGGTAATGTTGTCATCGCATTTGGCTCCGTAAATGATGATAAACCATCGGTAAGCATCAAAATTAGTGACAACCTAGTAAAAGAAAAAGGGTTAAATGCCGGAACAATGGTACGCGAATTAGCGCAACAATTCCTCAAAGGCGGCGGCGGCGGCCAACCCGGATTTGCGACAGCAGGCGGAACAGATATGAACGGATTAGATGCCGCCTTAGCAGCAGTACGATCTAAAATATAAAGAACGAAAATGTCCAAAGGACAAAACAACGGCTTGGATGGAAGGAATGTGTAAAGTCCTCCATCCAAGCCCCAACGGGGCGACATATCCAGCATAGGGCAACGCCCTATGGAAATGTGGACATATGGACGATGAACGGGTGAATATATTCAAGTAATTTCCATGTAAATAAATTATGCAAAAAATATTGATATTATTATTCGTTTGTGTTTTAAATATCCCCCTCAACGCCCAATATTGGGATTTCAAATCAGTGAACACCCAAGGAATGGGTTATGTAACAGGTTTAACTATCCATCCCAACACAACCCTTTCGCCCAACACCATATATATCCGCACCGATGTAGGAGGCGTATATCGTTTCAATACAGATAACAAGCAATGGGTGCCACTCATGGACAACCTCATTGGTCGGAACGACCGAGGTCTGCTCTACGACGTGGAGAGTATTGCCTTAGATCCACAAAGTGCAACCACCATTTACGCAGCACTCGACGGCGTAAGTTATTACCCCAACCCAGCACCCGGCGAAATCTTTAAAAGTACAGATAAAGGACAAACCTGGCAAAGTACAGGTTTCCTAGAAGCGAACGTTCAAATGGCCGCCAATGGCGCATGGCGTGGCACAGGTGAGCGCATGGCAGTAGATCCCAATCGATCCGATTTGGTTTTTTATGGCTCACGCACCAGTGGTGTTTGGCAAAAAAATGGTAATGCTCCTTGGCAAAAAATAACAGGAGGCTTACCCACCAGTTCCACGGAGTCGGTGGAAGATTATCCCGGATATACTTTTGTTATATTTGACAAAAACACAGGTACACCTGGCAATGCCACCCAAACCATTTATGCTGGCTTATGGAACAGCGGAGTTTGGCGAACCACCAACGGTGGTACATCGTGGACAAAAATCGGGGGCGGCCTAAACCCCACACATGGTGAACTCGACGATTCCGGAAAATTGTACGTTGCCTTTGCCAATACAGGAGGCATCCAAAAGTTCGCAAACGATACCTGGAGCAATATTACCCCCACTGGCCAATCTGGCGAAGATTTTATGGGTATTTCGGTGCATCCTAACACTCCAAATACTATATTGGTCAATACTTTTAACCGAAAACTATTCCGCTCTACTAATGGCGGAACATCTTGGACGGCATTGACGATGAATTTTCCAACAGGTAGTTTTCCTGCTTACTATAACACCTATTCGCCTACTTACAGCACCACATTTAGCCCATTTGATTGGGGGAATACAGCATTAACCATTGATCCCAACAATACAGCACGGGTATGGATGACCAATGGATATGGCGTTCTCAAAACCGAGGATATTGGTACTGGTACAAGTTCTAATTGGGAGGCTGTGATGCAAAACCTGGAAGAGATTGTTACAATTGACCTAAAAGTACCGCCTGTATTAGGCGGCGCAGATTTGATGGCTACTACGGCAGATATGGTGGGTTGGTGTATTGTCGATCGGATAGTAACACCCAAATCTACCATTGCGGATTTTGATTATGTGGCTTTTGGCGCATCCACGGATTATTGCCAAAACCAACCAGAGCGGTCGTGTTTTGTGGGTATTGACCAAACTGGAGTAAATGCAAAATACACCGGTTATACCACCGATAATGGTGCTACTTGGCAATCTTTTGCCAACCAAACACCCGGAAATGCTGGTGTTATTGCCATGAGTGCCGATAATCCGCTCAATATGGTATGGGCACCCTGCTGCTGGGCTGCGCCTGTTTTCACCTTAGATGGAGGTGCCACTTGGACAACCTGCCAAGGTATTGCTGCTGGCTGGCAACATGGTATTTCGTATTGGTGGAATGGCCAAAATTTGATTGCCGACCGCGCAAATGGTAATCGGTTTTACTATATTGACCAAAACGATTTTTACTATAGCAATGATCGTGGTGCCACTTGGACAAAAGGATATAACCAATTCCCTGCTTGGCACTCCAGCCTCAATCTGAAGTCGAATCCCGGCCAAGAAGGCGAACTTTGGGCCAGTTTTCCCCGTAGTGGTGATACGCTAACGACCAAACACCACGGACTGTACCACTCCACAGACGGTGGTTTGACCTTTAGCGAAACCAATACTTTGCAATGGGTCAATTATATCGCACTCGGCAAAGGCAATTCAGATGCTATTCCATTCCTGTACGCGCACGGGCGCAAGGCAGGCACGAGTTACGATGCTATTTACAAATCCGAAGACCGTGGACTGACGTGGATACAAATCAGCAGCCCAGCACAATCCCAATTTGCCAATATTTCGGTAATGGAGGCCGATCAGCGCACCAAAGATTTGGTTTATATTGGTACAAGTGGAAGGGGAATTTTTTGGGGCTCAGGGGATCATCCATTGTCAATAGAAGATACCAACCAGCCTCAAGGCCATGTAGTACACAAATTATCCGTACAGGTTTTCCCCAATCCAATTACAGATGCTTTTGCCATAAAATCGGATACAGATTGGAAGTTTGCGGTGTTAAAAAATACTTTAGGACAGTCTATCCGTACTTTTAATTATCCTTGTAACACGACACTTTTCGGATTAGAACGCGGCGTATATTACCTTGAAGTGTTTGCGGTAGGTGGTTATGCGCCTGCGGTGGTGCAATTAGTAAAAAAGTAATTAATTGCAGCAATAAACGCAGTCATTTTTCGGCTAGACGAGCCATTTTTTCGCTATCTGGTTCTTATTCAGCCATCCAAGCCCCAAAGGGGCTATGGTTTCTACATATCTTTACATCAATTCAGGTTTAGCAAGTTTTGATCGCATAGAGTGGCTTTTTTATAAAAATTTCAGGTGCAGCGCACCGAAATATTTGTAGCAATGGTGATATATCGGCGTTTTGAAGGTGCAGCGCACCGCAATATTAAATTTTATGGATATTGGTTTATCTGGTTGTTAATAAAACAGCATTAAACATGTTAGTTTTGACAGATTCCGACCTATGTAAAGATGTGTATAAACCGTAGCCCCAAAGGGGCGACACATCCAACATAGGGCATCGCCCTATGCATCCTCCAAACTAATCCCCGCCGGCCAGCCAATCGTCTCCGCCTCTTCGGTGCTTACTTTCCACACTTTTGCTTTGAGTTGTAGTAGTTTTTGGGTAGTATCGCGTTGCCTGATGGCAATATCAATATGAGCGCGATCGTCAAATTGCTCTTGTTGGATGCTGATGCCTAGTTGATGGATCGCCTGTACAATATCCGGCATTAAGCCATAATCAGTATGTATTCGGACCGTATCGTGCAAGATTACTTCACGGATAGTAGCAGCGCGCAATGCCTCAATCGCCGACTCGCGGTAAGCATGGATCAGCCCTGAAGTCCCCAACAGCGTTCCGCCGAAATACCGCACCACAACAATCAGTATATCAGTCAGTTGTGCAGCGTCTATTTGTGCGAGAATAGGGCGGCCTGCGGTGCCAGAAGGTTCGCCATCATCATTGGCCCTGAACTGGTTACCATCGCGCCCCAAACGCCAGGCATAACAATGGTGCCGCGCCTTAAAATGTTCTTTTCTCAATAGTTCCAAGCAATGTTGAATATCCTGCTCCGATGCCACCGGCCAAGTATAAGCCAAAAACCTGCTACCCCGATCTTTAAACTCTCCCTCGGCAGGTGCCTGAATGATCAAATACGTATCGCTCATAGTGGCGCAAGGTAGGTCTCTTCTTCAAAAAGTGGCGTTTCAGTCACCGCCTCAATTTCAATAGATACATTTACATCGTCCATCAAATTATTGTTTTTAAGGGCAAAAGCGTATTTGCCCTCCAGCGGTGCGTATCGGCGTTGTGCATCCACGCTCACCGAACCTTGCCAAATATGTGCGTCGTATTTATCGGCGCCATCCATAAATTTTTGTAAATTAATGGGATCAACAATGGCGTATTCAATATCCTCGCCGCCCGTGGAAGTGGTCATTTGAACGGCCATGCCTAGCGCAAATGCCGCCAAAGCCGTTTCGGGCGATACCGCCATAATTTTGGTACTGCCTTTGCGTACCAGTTCATTGAATTGGTCGGCATCTCGTTTTCGCGCATCTTGAACCGATTGGCTCACCCCGATTCGGTAGGCCCACCGGACGGTATTAGCCGGCAGATCAAAACGATATGAAGTGCGGTTTTTTTTCAGCCCCATACCGCTCCCCGACACCGTCACTTGTCCGCTCATCGAGTGTATATCAGTTTTGAAACCCGCTGGTATGGCGCGGTGCAGCACCTGCCAACCATTCTGCGTTTTAATATCCCAATTGATGCGCGTGTCCATACGTGCTGTTGCTGGGCTGCTGGGTGTGCGGTGGAGTGTAAAACGGCATATTTTTTTGCCAAAGCCCTGTTCTGTGATGCGCAACAGGTAGGCACCAGTTTGGGGAATGGTAATATTTTTGGTCAAAGCCGTATCCAATTCATACGATCGAAAAATCGTATTGGCGGGCAAACCAATCAATTCTACGGTTTTCAAACGGCGACCTGCGATGAGTTGTACCATCAAATCCACTTTGTCGCCTTCGGCAAAGGCATAGTAAAATTCGTGTACGCCATCTACCCTAAAGGTTTGGTCGGCTACCGACTGGGCCATCATCGTTGTGCTGGCCAATAAGCAGCAAAAAAGGGCTAATATTGCTTTATTCATTTTGTGTTGTATAAAAGTTTCCGTAAAATACGGCATCTTTGCGGCGCAAAAATACAATACTTATATGGAAATAACACTGACAGATGCTGGTAAACGCTTTCGATTCGATTGGATATTCCGCGGATTGACCCATCGTTTCCAATCCGGGGAGCGAACGGCCTTGCTCGGCCCCAATGGCTCGGGCAAGTCCACGTTGATGAAAGTACTTTCAGGGCATTTGTCGTTGTCGAAAGGACGTATTCAATTTGCAGAAAACGGCGTTATTTTGCCCGATGATGTCTATAAATATGTGTCCTACACCGCACCTTATATCGAACTGATTGAAGAATTTACATTGGAAGAAGCGATAGACTTTCATATTCGATTAAAACCGCTGTTGCCGGGTATCGACAAGGCCACCTTTATTGATCTGCTGGAATTGCCAAAGGCACGGCAAAAAGAGATTCGTTTTTTTTCGTCGGGTATGAAACAGCGGGTCAAACTCGCACTAGCCATTTGCTCGCATAGCCCCATTTTACTCCTAGATGAGCCATCCACCAACCTCGATATAAAGGCTGTGGAATGGTTTCACCGCTTGTTTGAGCAATATGCAGGGAGCCGTATCGCCATTATTGCCACCAACGACCCCGGCGATTTGCGGCTTTGTTCCCAAAAACTAGATATTATGCAATGGAAAGGGTAACAAGCGCTGTTAAACGAGTGGTTTTACCATAATCCAGCCATCTCGCTCTTCTTCCTTTAATAGATCAAACTCAAACCGTGTGGGCCCAGTAATCCGAAACCCCGCTTTTGCGTACGCCTCCACAATGGCAGCATTGTGCATGACTTGTAGCCAAATTGCCTTTCGACCCAGCGCAATGGCCTGTTGCTCCACTTGTTGCAATAGTTTTTGTCCAATGCCTTTACCAAAATAATCGGGCATCAGGTAAATTTTTTCCAAATACAACGCGTCTTCAATGCTGCCATCGGGTGTGGGGTACAGCGGATGCACTTTGAGCAAACCAATAATATTACCCTGTTCGTCGGTGGGTAAGGCGTATTCGATACTCGGGTCATTGAGTTCTTTTTCTAATGTTTCTGTATTAAAACAGTGGTTGATATACCATTCTACACCGCCTGGATACCAAATATGTTGGTAATAAGGCTCATAAGTAGCGCGGCCAATGTGCTGGAGGGTATTAATATCCATATTTGAACGTGTTTAATAACAGCGCAAAAATACGATGATCTCAGCACTTTATTTACGCTATATCAACGACCAGTAAAAATCCTTCTGCTACCCGCTGTATTAAGTATTTGCCCGCTGCAATGGCACTATTGGGGCGTAAATTCTGCTCTTTTGTAATGCTTTCGGGCAATATACAAGGCAATGGCGCATTGAAATGAGTATCGGAAAAAAAACGTAGTTTCGTGCAGTGACGCATACCATCTGCGGGGAAAAAGAGTTCCAATTGATGTGGCAGATCACCTTTTCGCAAGTGCCCTTCAATGTTGCGGCATCCAATTTTGTTATTTTCCGCCTCTTGTAGTTCTGCAAATGCTATCCAATCTTCTTGAGGCCATTGAGAGCCTTCACCGGGAGCATCGTCGTCGTCGGCATCCTTTTTTTTGTGCTTTTCGG
>JAAFHO010000270.1 GCA_013297575.1 Chitinophagales bacterium | reverse complement strand
ATTGGCTGGTAGCGGCGAAAGATCGATAATTTGAAGACCACCACCAGCGCCTTCGGTGGTAATGTAGGCGATGTTTTTATAGACGCGGATTTCTTTCCAAAGGCTATTAACAAAAGGAATGGACGCGACTAAAGTAGGAGTAGTAGGGTTGGTTACATCTACGATATGGGTTTTGAGTGAACCACCAACGAGGGCGTATTCTTTTCCTGCTTTAGCAAATCCGTAAATATTGGCCACGGTTTCGCCAGGGAATGACATTTCGGCCTTGAAGTCAATATTGAAATTTTGGGCGTTCAATGTGGTAAAAAAAAGGGCAAAGAGTGCAATAAATAGTTGTTTCATGCTTATAAAAATGTTTATTTGTTTGACACAAAGAAAAAAGTGAGTAGTTTTTTTAGTCTTTTGAACAAGTCTTATTGTGTATTACAGGGCAAAGATGAGCCTGTCCGAAACCAACTGCGGATTTATTCGGATGAAGTATCGAATATCCTAGATGAGTTTTAGGATTCAAAGACTGAATTGTAAGGAGGGGTTGGAATTATGCACCCTGTCCTAAAAAGGGTATTTTAGGACAGGGTGCATATTTATAATGAAAGGGTGCAATTGCGGTTTGTTTCATTGTAGTCACAATTGCACCCATAGTGAAGTACTTATTGTTGTTTAAGCACCGTAATTGCATTCACCCGTCCTTGTTCTGTTTGCAGCCACATAAAATAAATGCCATAGGGTAAATGAGTACCCATTTCACAATTGCCTTCAGTATTAGACAGTACCTTTGTTTCCACCACTTGTCCAAGGGCATTAGCAATGATGGCCACGCCACCAGTACCCGATCCTAAATTGTAATTTAAGAAAAATGCATTGGAAAATGGGTTAGGGTAGGCCGAAAGATGTGCATTAGCGTAAAGATCACTTGTCTCAGAAGTAGCATCAATGACTTCAAATAGATCAAATCCAGCCTCAGTATGAGAAATACCATTCACGAATTCCTCATTTACTTCCACTCGAAATTGCATATTTGTTGTAAGTGGCAGTGTACTTGGTATTGTTAGATTTTTTGGACTCCAAAAAATATTATCTACCGTGTTTTGCGTATAAAGTAGTTGTTCCGTAGTGCCGTTGCTTATAAAAATCTTCAACCTATTATTGTTAAATGGATCATCGGAAACACATTTAAAAAAGGAAGCACACTTTATTTTGGGTTGTGAGTAACCCGTTAAATCCATAGTTGGGGAGGTCAGGATGGTTATTCCTGTACTCAAATCACCTTCACTGAACGATAGATTATTTTCAGTGACATAACAAGCATCCCCTAGATCGCTTAGCAAATCGTTTCCAAGACAGTAAATAACATTCTGATCGACTACCTCAATTGGAATAGCACGTTCAAAAGCACCTTGGTTAACGGTACCACTCACCGTCCATCCCTGATCTACTACAAAATCATCGCGATAACCTTTAACCAATATAATCTCTACCACGGCATTTGTACTGATATTTTGATTGGTTAATGCCCCGTTTTTATAACCCCAAGAACCTGCATAAATTGTGTAGTTTTCTGATACGACATTGGGAATCGTAAAAACTCCGTTAACATCAGCAGTTGAGTTATAGATCAATTCCCCTTTTTGCACCAGCACTTTCGCACCTGAAATACCATTTCCCAATTCATTTTTTATCGTTCCAGACAAACTAAAAGAAGGGAGAGGCTGTAATTCAAAGTCTTGAACTACGATTTGGCCAGCGATCAATTGAACATTTACCTCTTGCGGATAATACCCAATTTTACTGCAAATTAACTTGATTGGCCCAGCAGAATAATACCCCGATTTGTACAAGCCTAGGTTATTACTAAAAGCCTTTTCCGCAGGTGGCGGCGCATCCAATTCAATAGTTGCTCCATTTATCACCAAACCTGTTACAGCATTCTTCACTGTTCCAAAGCAGTAACTAGCGCGCGTATAAGTAGGTGTAAGAATGTATATTTTCCCAGGCGACATATTGGAAACAACCAAATTACCCGAAGGGAAATAAGGATAAACACCCCAAGCACCTGCATAATCACCTCCTGCCCCTCCATAAGTATCGTACCTGCCTGTTTGCACTAATACATCGGGCTGGGTACAATCCACAATACTCACGCCATCGGTGTACCAAGCAGTAATTGCGTAGTCCCCTTTTATATATACGTTGTGCGGGATAGAACCACTTCCTGGTGTACAATGAAAACGATCTATTTCAGTGATATTGTCCAAATCACTGATATCACACATCGTGATATAGGAATTAGGCTCCTCGTCGGTGGTAAGAATATGTTTGCGATCTTTGGTTATCCAGGTGTTGTGCGTAAACAAATTAGGGGTTTGATGCGTTGCCAATACCACTGGATTGGTTTTGTCACTCATATCTATAACAGAAAAATACCCATCCCCAATATGAGCTCCATATAGAGTATCATTATCCACATAACCATCATGGATATAAGTAGCATTGTATTGGCCTACATAACTTGGGTGATAGGGGTCTGCAAGACTAAATACGGCCGCGCCTTGGGCAATATTACCGCCGTATAAGTAAAGAAATCCTTTGGTAGTATCTACTTCCAAAGCATGGGCTCTGCTCAATTGACCAGCAATAGCGCCATCTCCAAAATATACGTAATTGGGCAAATCTGTGCTCCCTGGCAACGGCGATAAATCAATCACCTGAAGGCCTTGATTGAGGCCTTCCGAACTGGCATAAGCGATCTCTTTATACACCCTTATTTCTTTCCATTGCATGGATCCATAAGGAATGGTTTTGAGTAAAACCGGATGAGCCGGATCTGTAACCTCTACAATAAAAGTAGCCGTAGAGCCTCCTACCAAAGCATATTCATGGCCTTGTTTGGTAAATCCATATACCCCGGCAATGGTTTGACCGGGAAAACTCATTTCGGAGATATATTGGATGTTGTAGTTTTGGGCATTCAATGCTGAGCAAAATGCCATAAAAAGTAGCAAATAAAGTTGTTTGTTCATCATAGATAAAATTGTCAAAGGCTTTTACGAGGAACGATAATGGAGTAAAAGCCTTTAATGTGAAAGAAAAGTTTTAATAACACAGGCAAATTTACAATAAATTTCGCACCCACAATACCTGAGTGCGTTATTATTTTTCCATGTACTTTATTTTCTTTATTTTGTGTCGTAATAGCGCCTTAAAAGAAGGTTTTTTGATTGTCGGACGATGAGAAAAGAGTAAACATCTCCCCTTAATAAACATTTTATCCCCCTATTTATTAACTCCTTTTCAAGTATTGATTCTACCTTTGTTTTCGTGTTTTGAATCCCAAAACCACCCGATACATCAACAAAAAGAGTAATTTTTTAATTGTATAAATTTTTAATACTTAAAATTAAAAGCAATAAGGAATAGTTTATTTGTTCCTAAATACAATACTCAATGGTATTCAATAGCGTAACCTTCTTAATATTTAGTATTATTTTCTTCATTTTGTACTTCAATACAAAGGGAAGAGTACGTACATGGGTATGCCTATTGGCGAGTTATTTGTTTTATGGTTGGTGGGACTGGCGTTTTTTGTCGCTCATTGTTTTTTCTACGGTCATGGACTGGTGGTTTGGGTTATGGATTGCTCGGATGGATGAACCCACAGAAGTGCAGCACGAATACAAAAATGGTAGCAGGATATTGCGCTTTTTTGGTCAAATCACTGAAAAAGCCATGCAAATGCGCTGGAAACGCAAAACCATACTCGTTTTTAGTATGGTGATGAACCTTGGCTTTTTGGGGTTCTTCAAATATACCAACTTTTTTATTGAGTCTTTTGCTGCAATGGTGCGCAGCCTAGGCATGCAGCCGTCCAATATTACGTTGCATATTATTCTTCCTGTGGGTATTTCTTTTTATACGTTTCAGAGTATGTCCTATACGATAGATGTGTATAAAAAAGAGATCAAATGGGAGCCATCGTTGCTCAAGTTTGCTACTTTTATTGCACTTTTCCCTCAATTAGTGGCAGGGCCGATTGTGCGAGCCTCCGATTTTTTGTACCAAATGGCCGAAGACAAACGCTTGGATATGCAGCGGATATATTCTGGTTTAGGGCGTATTTTATGGGGTTTTTTCAAAAAAGTATGCATTGCTGATTCATTAGCGCCATTTGTAGATCAGGTATTTTTAGAGCCTAATTTATTTTCGGCGGCACATTTGACTTTAGCGGTGGTATTTTATTCGTTCCAGATTTATTGTGATTTTTCGGGGTATTCTGATATTGCGATTGGATTAGCACGGATGATGGGTTATGATTTTCCTGAAAATTTTCGGACACCTTATTTTTCCAAGAGTTTTTCTGAGTTTTGGACGCGTTGGCACATTTCGTTATCATCGTGGTTACGGGATTATTTGTATATTCCGTTGGGTGGTAACAGAGGTGGCAAATGGGGGACATACAAGAACAATATGATTACCATGTTGCTGGGCGGTTTATGGCATGGTGCTAATTGGGCTTTTGTTTTTTGGGGTTTTTTGCATGGCCTCTATTTGATTGCTCAGCGTATGATAGCACCCCTATGGAAACGCATTGCCAAGGCATTGTTTTTACCAGATTGGGTGAGGATTGGGGTAGGCATCGCTACTGTTTATATATTAACATTGATTGCTTGGGTGTATTTCCGATCGGGTAGTATTGGTCTGATGGGCGGTGATAGTTTTGGTACTGCTAATGCTATTTTGGGCAATATAGTAAAGGGGGCTGATTTCTCATTTGGTTCGATTATCAATAAGTTTCAGGCCATTAAAGGCGTTTTATTGATTGGTATATTGCTTACAATTGAACTGAGCAACCCAGTAGTACACTGGAATACTGTTCATTTAGATCGCCCACTTTGGCGTATTGCTCTTTTCTCTACATTGCTATGGTTAATCGCTTTTTTTGGCACATTTGGGGCAAATGCGTTTATCTATTTCCAATTTTAGAGAAATTATTTGTGTGGATTGCGTTTGATTGCGCTATCTTTGCAACCATAATTAATATTCTACCGTTGTTTTATGACAAATTCCAACCCACTAAACCTAATCTTTAATCAACGCATTCCCCCGCTGAAATAGTGACTTGCCCCGTACACCTGTTCGGGAAAATAAAATTTGAATGTCCAGTCTGAAATACAATACTTGTCAATGCTTTACAGCGGCTCTTTTTTCACTTTTATTCCTATTCCAGGGCTGTAAAAAGGATGAACCTCAGCGTAAATTTACGTCACTTGCCCCCGAGCAAACGGGTATTTCTTTTGCTAATAACATACTCAACGAAACCCCGGATGGGATGAATATCATCCAATACCTCTATTATTATAATGGCGGTGGCGTGGCAACGGGCGATTTGAACAATGACGGATTAACAGATTTATTTTTTACTTCCAACTTAGCCTCCAATAGACTCTACCTCAATAAAGGGTTGATGCACTTCGAGGATATTTCCGAAAAAGCAGGTATCGAAGGTACAAAGGGTACTTGGAACACGGGCGTTGCTCTTGTGGACATCAATGCCGATGGCTGGCTCGATATCTATGTATCTAGGGTGGGTAATTACAAAAAATGGCACGGACGCAACCAACTCTTTATCAATAACCAAAATGGTACATTCACAGATAAAGCCGCTGAATTTGGACTCGATATCGCCGCTTTTTCTACCCAAGCCAATTTTATTGATATCGACAACGATGGCGACTTGGATTGCTTCTTGCTGTGTCACAGCGTACATTCGGCTGACAGTTACCAAGATACTTCCCAAACCCGTAAAAAAGACCCGCTCGCCGCAGATCGTCTTCTGCTTTGCGAACAAATTGGAAATACAATACACTACCGCGATGTATCCGATGCTTATGGTATTATAGGCGGCACCGCAGGTTATGGATTGGGTATAGTGGCAGGCGATATCAATGGAGACAACTACACCGATATTTATGTTTCCAATGATTTCCATGAAAACGACTACCTCTATATCAATCAAAAAGGTAAGGGATTCAAGGAGTCTATTGCCGCATTTACAGGGCATGTTTCCAATTTTTCGATGGGCTGCGATATGGCCGATTACAATAATGACGCGCTCCCCGATCTCATTACCCTCGATATGAAACCAGAGGATGAGTTTACGCTCAAAGCCAGCCAACCCGCCGACCTTTTTGAAGTTAATCAATTAAAACACACCAAAGGCTATCATTGGCAATACCCGCGCAATGCCCTGTTACTCAACCAAACCAGTAGTCCAGATCAAATAGCGGCTTCCGAAATTGCCTATTTTGCAGGTATCGCTGCCACCGACTGGAGTTGGAGTGCGCTATTTACAGATCTTGACCTCGATGGATGGAAAGATTTGTATATCACTAATGGTATCGTCCGAAGACCTAATGATATGGATTTTATCCGTTACACCTCTTCCGATGATGTGCAGCGCAATGCAACCGACCTACAATTATTAGAAAAAATGCCCGACGGTTCGGCTGCAAATTATTGCTTTAAAAATACAGGTTTTCTCGATTTCAAAAATGTGTCCAATACATGGGGACTTGATCTAAAAGGTTGTTCCAATGGTGCAGCATATGCTGATCTCGACAATGATGGTGATATCGACTTGGTGACCAATAATATTAACCAGCCTGCTTCTTTATGGCAAAATAATACGCTTGATACCGCTTTCAAAAAAACAGACCCTAACTACCTAAAAATTCAACTCAGAGGCAAAGGGACAAATACCTTTGCCATCGGTGCTAAAGTGTGGATACACGCCAAAGACACCATGCAATATTTTGAAAATCAACCGATTAGAGGGTTTCAGTCCTGCGTAGAACCGGGTATGATTTATATAGGATTAGGTACCACTACTACTATTGATAGCGTTAAAGTTTGTTGGCCAGATGGCACTTCTACCACTCAGTTGAAGGTGTCTGCCAATCAAAAACTGGTGCTCCAACAAGAAGGCAACACACCTTTTATTCTAAACACTTTTGAGGTGGCCGCACTCAATGTAGCGCAAGTACTCCATTCCAATTTTCCTGAACCGCTCAATGATATCCAACATTTTTCAGAAAAACTCCAACCGTGGTCACTCACCGATCTTGGCACAAAACCAGCCATAAGTAATACGCTCCTTTTTGTGCCCGGACACGGCGGCGGCGATATGTATCGGTGGAATAGTGCGGGTAATGCAGAACTGATCCAAAAAATTACTTTTGCAGGAAAAGGTATTTGTGCAGCATTATTTGATGCAAATGGCGATAAACTGGACGATTTGTACGTTGGAACAGCACCTGATGAGACCAATCCCAATGGTACAGATTGGCTATTTTTGAACCTTAATGGCCGCTTTGAACCCGCATCACCTCAAATGCTGCCGCTCAGTCCGATCAA
>JAAFHO010000027.1 GCA_013297575.1 Chitinophagales bacterium | reverse complement strand
TGGTAAATACAGCCAAATCCGACGGTTGCGGTTAAGTTGAGGCAGATAAAAATCGGTACTGAGGATGGAAACATTTGGAGCAGCAGTACCATTGCCGCCGCCGCCTGTGTCCTCCCAACTGAGTATGGTCAAATTGACGGTTGTGGGTTGTCCGTTGTAAGTAAAGGTACGATCTGGTAAAAAACTACCATTGGCATTGCCTTCTACGTTAGGCCATCCGCCACGGGTAAACTTAAACTTTATCGTACCTGCTGGTGGATTCACGGTAACTACATAATGGCCATCGGTGTTCAATGAAAGTTTGGTATTGGGATCGGAAGGATTCCAATTATTAAAAGTGCCTGCTGCGTAAATGCTGCTACCCGCTGGTGTATTGGCTGGTATTTGCGTAACTTTTAAGGTTAATTGGGCTTGAATGGTGGTGCAAAGCAAAAGCATTGCGGGGATTAAGTATTTCATGTTTGTGTGTGTAAAAGGGTAAAATGGTTTTAAAAATGTGTAAATTCGGCACAAAAGTACATTTTTTTGGCCAATAGTTATCTTTTAGTTGGTTGATTTGCTTTTTTTAACGGTTTAAAAGACTTTTATTTCGTTTAAGGTCTCGAAATAAGTCATATTTATAATGTTTCAAATGCAGTATAATTTTAGCCTATTCTACCACTAACAATTTACTAATAATTCCTGATTTACCAGACACCACAACTTGATAAACACCTTTAGGCATATTGCCCAAAGGAAGCCCATACGCATACAATCCTTTTGAATAATAATAGGAAGGATGCTGTAATATGAGTCGGCCATTCCTATCGTACAAAGCCACTGATATGTCCTGTGGTTGATTTAGCCCAATTTGGATATAGGCAAAATCATGGGCAGGATTGGGGGAAATACTCAAAATTTCTATCGTTTGTGGCTCAGTTTGCCCTACTGTTCCAAAAGGCTGCATGGGCGTTGGGGCATCCTGAATTACTTTCGGTGCCGATGGTGTATCGCGGATAAATACGTGGTTTGCATCTTTTAAGGTGTAGGCGGCTTTTCCAAAATTAGCCGCAACAGAATCAATCATTGGGCTAGGGATATAGTAATAATTCGCCTGTGCGGTATCGGGCAAAAGATCAAGAATAATGTACCCATGCCGATCCAAATCAACATATTTCAGGTGCGGATTATAATCAAGGTTAAACGGCTGGATGGGTGCAGCTATTACAGATTCAAACTGATTGGCCAAAGCATAGCCAACCAATTCATCAAAATTGTTGGAAGACACAGAAGGCACCCCAAATTCAACGGCATACGACCCCTCCCCTGTTGCTTTATTGTAACCTTGACCAGTCGCTGGATTGAACGGATTAGGTGTAGGAAGGTTAAAACTGGCTGCAACGGGGTATTTTACCGCTTCTTTGGTGACATCAAAAGCCCAAGAGCAATGTGAATCACCCGAAACAATCACTACATTCTCAATCTGACGCACCTGTAATGTATCAATAATGCTATTGCGTTGCGTAGGGTATGACTCCCAATTATCAATAAATGCGTTTTCGACCTGCCGAATAGAGTCAATATTAGTCGGATCGGGATTACCATCGAGAATACCCGCCGAAAAACCTACATTAAAAGTAGAAAACAGTATTTGATTGCCTAGTACTTTCCAGCGCGCCGAGGAGTTTTTTAATTGATGGGTCAACCAATCCATCTGCGTGGGGCTTATGATCTGGCGGGCTGGTATATCGGGTGTGTCAAAATTTGGTGGTGGCATATCACGACCTTCCAAACGGGTATCCAGCATCAATACATCGCAGAGATTACCGTATTGAAATTTGCGATAAATCGATAAGTCCATGTTATCCGCTATTGGCATCCACTCAAAATATACTTGTTTTGAAATCGCCTTACGCACCGCCCACGATCCTTCCGAGGCTTGGTGGTTTTGTGCGCCTTCGGTGTAGGAATCATTGGCAGATTCGTGGTCGTCCCACACACTAATCATGGTATGTTGCTGGTGCAAGCGGATCAGGTTGGGGTCAAGCCGATGCAACGAATACCGTGTTCGGTAGTCCGACAAAGTCAATAATTCCGAATTAGGCTCGTGTACGCGACTCGGAATGGAACCGTTTGCCTCATATTCATAAATATAATCGCCCAAGTGGATCACTGCATCTAAGTCATTTTGTTGCGCCAAATGCCCATAAGCACTGAAATAACCATGCTCATAATTGGAGCAAGATAACACACCAAAACGCAGGTGCTCAACGCCACCCGCTGGGCAGGTTTTGGCCCTTCCTATCAATGAATTACGTCCTAATGCCTCAAAATAGTAATAATACACAGCATTTGGATTTAAGCCATTCACTGTCACTTTGAGTGTATAATCCCTTGATTCTGATGCTATTGCGCTACCCGTTTGTACTATTTGCTGAAATCCGGTATCTAACGCAATGGTATATTGAACAACAATATCGCCCGTGTTTTCGGGAGTAACCCTTGTCCATAACACAACGCTATTGGAAGTAGGTTCGCCGGAAGCCACGCCATGGTAAAATGGTTTGAGATTAGGATTAAAAATAAGGTTGCGTTCTAGCGTTTGGGCAACGATACTTTGAGTAATCAGTAAGGACAAAAGAAAAAATATTTTTCTCATATTTGTAAAAATCTAGATTAAGGCATGAATTTCGGCATCAAAGATATAAGGGTTTTCTTATAAAATTTTAGGTGCAGCGCACCGTGATATTAAATTTAATATTGCGCTGCGCTGCACCTTCAAAACGCGGAAAATTTATCATTTCTACAAATATCACACGGCTCTGCCGCTTTTATAAGAAAAGCCTGCCAAAGGTATAGGATCGATGTATGAATCACAATATTTATGCGATTTTACCGCTTATAAGTACTTGGACAAATTTAACCGCAGAAATGAACGCAGATATTTTTAATTTTACTATATAATAATAAGGAACTAAAACAGTACCACAAATATGATTCACCAAGTGAAAACGCATATTCACCAAGTGTAGGTTTTAAAATCGGGAAAGTACTCGACTTTTGTATCCATCACTCCTTCAACTTATGAATTGCCAGCGCACGACTAGGGGCCTGCCGAATTCATGCTGAGCCTGCCGCAGCAGCAGCAGATTAGACGGAAAAGACCAAGTTCAAAATGATAATTAATTATGCACAAATACTTATTTTACCATCTAAGGAATGATAAAACAATAGGGTATTATTTATCCTGAATTCTCAAACAATAATATAAAAACTATGCGCATTACCACCATTCTAGGTCTTTTACTCAGCCTCTCCCAAATCATTTTTGCGGCTCCCAACCACGTCACTCCCACCATTAAGGAAGTAACAATTTACCGAAGCGGTGCCAAAATCACCAGTGTTGCACGCGTTTCGATCCCTGCGGGCAAATCGGAAGTATTTTTTGACAACCTGTCTCCTTATTTCAATGCAAATAGTTTGCAGGTAAAATTAAGCGGCGGAGTCACCCTTAATGCCGCTGTTTTCCAAATGAAAACGCCAGCCCCCGCCCCCGAATCACCCCGAATTCAAAAAATTAGAGATTCTATTGTCTTGCTTAATGACGCAATTTCGGCCATAAACGATGAAATAGATGTTTATAACAAAGAAAATGTGATTATTGGCCACAATGCCACACTTATAGGTACTATTCCCGATGGCAAAACAGATCCTCGTCTTTCCGTTTCAGAATTGCGCGAATTGGCCGATTTTTATCGTACTCGAATGCTAAACCTAAAAAAATTGATTCAAAATAATCAAATTGCAGTGCGCAATCTTAATACAAGGATTCAACAATTGAATGATGAACTCCAAAATCTCTATCCAAATACAGCCAACCAAACAGGAGAAATTGTGCTAAAAGTGGAATCAACTACCGCACAAACGGTGGAGATTGCCTGTACTTATTTAGTACAAAATGCGCTTTGGACACCACTATACGACCTGCGTTCAGAAGGATTGGATCAGCCTTTAAAACTGGTGTACAAGGCCAATGTAATCAATAATACGGGTTTTGACTGGAAAAATGTAAAAGTCTCGCTTTCTTCTGCTACGCCTTTGGTCAATAATAATAGACCGATACTTTACCCAGTTTTTGTTGATTTTAGGATACAAAGGGTCTATCAAGAAGAGGAAGTTAGAATGTTGGATAACATGCGCTCCAATTCTTATCAAATGAAAGAAGCGGCTCCTAATATGCCCGGAGCAGAAGTGGCTGACAAACCTGAGGAAATTATTGATGAAGGCGAGCAAGAAGAATTCCTCACTACTTTTGATATCGCCAAAGCACAAGATATTGCAGCCGATGGTCAATCGAATATCATAACTGTGGAAGAAAAGGAAATGGCCGCTATTTACCAGTACCACGCTGTCCCCAAAGTAGAACCTGCTGTGTTTTTACTGGCTAAAATAATCGACTACGGTAAGTATAACCTGCTTCCGGGTACTGCCAATATCTTTTTTCGCGAAACCTATGTGGGGCAAACAACAGTAAACCCCAATGTCACCTCTGATACATTGCTCCTTTCACTTGGCCGCGACGACCAAATTACGATCAAACGCGTACAACCTAAAGATTTTACCGAACGCAAAAAGATATTGAGCAATACGATCAAAGAAAACTATGCTTTTGAAATTACCGTAAAAAACAATAAAACGGTACCTATTAATATAGAGTTTATTGACCAAATCCCCATTTCTAAACAAGAAACGATAGAAGTAGAACTACTCGACAAAGATGGCGCAGAATATGCCCCAACTTATGGAAAACTGACTTGGAAACTGGATATAAAGCCTGGGCAGAACAAGAAAGTTAGGTTTTCTTATTCGATGAAGTACCCAAAGGACAAAAATGTTGCGATTTTAAAGGGTTAAGGGCTATTGCACCATTTTAAGTTGTAATTGCTTTGTACTCGGTTGATATTGTGCCAACATAGTATGTACCGCATTAGCAGGCGAACAGATTACAAATGCGTCATCAGGAACGTTTACATTTATATCTTGTGCAGCATCGTTTTTAGTCAAAGACACAGCATAAATACCTCCGCTCCCTTTGATATGGGCATTACTGGAGCAAATGGCCGTAGATTTACCATCTTGCAGTAGCAAATGTTGAAAACTGAAGCCATTTGCTCCTTTTGAATAAGCCCCCGGAAAACCGATGCCCAACATATCCAAATTGACTGACATGAGTAAGCCCTTGCCTTTTTGCTCAAAAGAATTAGCGAAAATAGGTTTCAATTGCGCGTCGAGTTCCAGTATCCAGATCGTACTTGCCTCAATTTGGGCAAATTCGGTGATACCAATAGTAGTTCTTCGCTCCAAACCGCCGGCATTCATTTCTTTTTTAAATTGTTCAAATACCAATACATAGTGGCCATTGGAGGTTTCCTGCATGACATGAGGAAAATTTAAAAATTTATTATCAATCCCTTTTTTTAATTTTTCATCAAATAATTTAGGGTAATTCACCACCCACGAACAGCGGGTTTCACTGAGTTCTTTTTTTGTTTTTAGGTCATAAGTGTTAAAAAAAAGCCCTAAACTTTTATCGATACCTGATTTATTATTTTTATCGTAATATTCGCCCTGAACAATGATTTTAGTCGTGTCATTAGTGAGGAAAGTTGCCATTGCAGCCAGAGGCCCTTTATCTTTTTGAATAGGTAAATCTACTATTTTTTTACCCGTTTCTACTTCAAAAACGGTTAATGCTGTTTCAATTTTTTCAACCGTCGAATGAGTTTTACGCATGGTAAACCCAGTAATATACTGTGTATTAATGTCGGAAAGGGTAAATGCCTCGTAGCCCTTCGCATCTTCTGGGGTGTTTTTTGACCATTTTTGCTTAAAGGCATTATCATAAAACCTAACCTTGTAACGGTCATCAGTATCACCGTAACCTGCGCGGACAAAACCTTTTTCCGGAACAGGCCGAATACCATAATAAAAAAACAGACTTGCTTTATTATCTTTATTGGCCATTAAATCCAGAAGGTCTTTTTCCTCTTTATTAGGTCTTTCTGTTAAACGGCTGCCTACTTCTTGCAGTTTTTTATCATAAGAAATAAAAATATAATTGCCCTTGTCTGGGTTGTAAAACATGATTCCGAATACCGTTCCATTGAACACCGATTGTAAATAAATGGCGCCAAAAGGCAGCGTTACTTTTGCAGAATTAACTGGCTTGAGTTGTGCATCCAGCAGATCAAGACCGTAAAAATCATTTTTTTTGTCGGTCATGTCTTTTTTGTAAAAAACGAAATATCCAGTTACTTTATTTCCATCCATAATGGTTTGAACACCATGCGCAGGAAGAGACTGCACACTTTCTAAAGTATAATTTTGAGCTGGGCTGGATAAGGCACAAACGATAAGGCATAGGAATACACCTAATTTTTTGATTGTTAGCATAATTATTAATATTTGTACGTCAAAAGGTTGTAAAAAATAGGTAACCATCCAGCCGCTTCCAAATTCCCATTAGGGAATATATGTTTATAGGCTAATGATGAAGGAAAGGTACGGTATCGTCTCCAGTTTATAGAAAAAAACAACCTTATTTTTGCAGTAAATTTATTAAATAGTGCATTTATTTGTATGAATACTCCGTTTTGCCTCTTAGATGAACAGTCCAATTACGCTAATAAAGAGCGGTATTCTGTTTAAGCCGCAGTTAATGCACCCATCACCTGCCCAAGATTCCCATCCATTTTTGCTTTGATAAAGGTAGAACCGATAATAGCGTAGTCCACCGTACTGGTCACCAATTGTACGTGTTCTTTTGTACTTATTCCAAAACCAATACCAATACGAGCGGCTGGTTGGGTAGCACGTATTTGTTGGATAACGGCTTCCAAGCGAGGATGAAGACTAAATGTACTACCTGTAATTTTGAAATCCGACATTAAATAGTAAAAATCGAAGTCTCGATCGAGTAGTTTTTTTAATCGCTCAGTGCTGACATTTGCAGCCAAAACGGGTACCAATGTGATACCATTATTTTGAATAGTTACGGCTTGCGGGCTATCCACAGGCAAATCCGGTACGATCAGGTGACGAATATCCAACTTGCGCAATTGTTGGCAGAAATTAGGTAAACCATACGTAAACACACGATTCAAATAACTCATCACAATAATTTCCTGTTCTGGAAAACGGGTACGAATATCCGCCAATGCACCCAAGCAATCATCTACACTGATATTATTTTTTTCTACGGCTTCGCGGCAGGCTTGTGTAATCACTGGGCCATCAGCCGTTGGGTGGGAAAAAGGAATTTGTAATTCTAATATAGCACAACCAGCGGCAATATACGCTTCTGCGGTTAGGATACTTTCGGATAATGAAGGGTAGCCCAATACAAGATGGGACATAATGGGAGTGGACATATTATGGGTAAATAAGGTTAAGTATTAAGTAAATGTTTGGCATAGGTCAAAAGACTTTCTTCTTGAAAATGGCGCATCGTGATAAACAAGTCTTTTTCTCCACGCCCCGAGGCATTGATCACAATAACCTGCTCTTTGGAGAGCGTGGGAGCCAGTTTGAATGCATGGGCAAATCCGTGTGCAGACTCTAGGGCGATAATAAATCCTTCTTCACGAGCAATGGACTGGACGGCATTTAAGGCTTCTTCATCAGAGGCATTTTCAAATTGGATACGGCCTTCATCGGAGAGCCAAGCAAGAATAGGACTAACGCCACAATAATCCAAGCCTGCTGAAACAGAGTGGGTGGCTGCAATATTCCCTGTTCCATCTTGTAGAAAATAAGAATGATAGCCTTCAAAAATGCCTTCTACACCGCGTTTTAACTTTGAAGCATGTTCGCCCGGTTTTGTTCCTTTGCCTCCAGCCTCCACACCAATAAGTGATACGGATGCTTCATCGAGAAAATTGTAAAAAATGCCCATTGCATTGGAGCCGCCACCTACACAAGCGATACAATAATCGGGCAGTTTTCCGGCCATGTTGAGGCATTGCTCGCGGATCTCCTCCCCTACTATTTTTTGAAAAAAAGTGTTCATTGCAGGAAAAGGATGCGGCCCAACGGCGGAACCTAACAGATAAAAACTCTCTGGATTGGCTACCCAATCTTTAAACGCAGCAATTACGGCATCGTTGAGGGTTTGGCTACCGTCGTCCACAGGAACCACTTTTGAACCCAGCAATTCCATCCAATATACATTAGGTCGCTGGCGTTCATAATCTTTTCGCCCCATATAAACGGTACAATCAAGACCCAGTCGGGCGCATACCGCAGCAGTGGCGTAGCCATGCTGTCCTGCGCCTGTTTCTGCAATAATCCTTTGTTTGCCCAAGCGCTTGGCCAATAGTGCCTGACCAATACAATGGTTAATCTTATGCGCTCCAGTATGGTTCAATCCTTCATTTTTCATATACAGCATTGCTCCTCCCAATCGTTTGGAGATACGTGGTAGTGGCGTAAATGCCGTTGGGCGGCCACTAATTTCATTTAATGTATCCTGGAATTCTTTTAAAAAAATGGGATCATGTTGGATCTCCTCAAAAGCCTGCGCCATTTCCTCCAAGGCTGGCATAAGTACTTCTGGAACGTAGCAACCGCCATAGGGGCCAAAATGGCCTTTACCATTTAGAATGGCAGATTTATAGGTAGTTTCAGTTTCTATTATTTGCATATAATGTATTAATGTATCAGTACGATGATACAAAGGTACATGCCTTTTTGTTAGACCACCAAACAATTCGGCAAAAAATCATAAAATAGGATAGAGAAGGGACGATACACAGATGCTTGCAAGCATGTACAAATGAAAAAAGCCGCTTAACTTTTCGTCAAGCGGCTTCATGTATAACAATCTTCCTACCGTGTTCTAATTTTTAAAAGTCCATGTGCGAACTCTTTTGATGATTCAAAGATGGGGCTAATTGTATTGATTAATGGGGGGCAATTGATAAGTTGCGTGAAATACTTTATGAATAGGCTAAAATAAGGGATAAAATTATTTCGAGATTTTTAAAGCCCTTCAAAAAGCCCTAATTTTTATTAATTAGACCAGTTTACTCTTATTTATTCTTAATCCCGAATAAGGATTATTAGTGCCTTTTATATTATGGAAAGGTGAGCAGTACTGGGAAGCCGGAGCATAGAAATTAAAAAAGCCGCTTAACTTTTCGTCAAGCGGCTTCATGTATAACAATCTTCCTACCGTGTTCTAATTTTTAAAAGTTCTTATGCTGAACTCTTTTGATGGTACAAAGATGGAGCTAACTACACTGACAATTGTGGGGCAATTGATAAGTTGGGTTAAATACTTTATGAACAGGGTAAAATGAAGGATGAAAATAATTTCATCCTTCATTCCTCATTTTTAAACAGGGTTGATTTATTAAACAATTCTTCTTGGAGCATATTCCCAATCTACAACGTCTGCCCATCTAACTTTATATTTAGGAGGGAGATTTGGCAGCCCAAATAAAAGGAACAAAAAAAGCCGCTTAACTTTTCGTCAAGCGGCTTCATGTATAACAATCTTCCTACCGTGTTCTAATTATTAAAAGTCCATGTGCTGAACTCTTTTGATAGTACAAAGGAAAGACTAATTTTTTCAATTTCGAAAGCCTAATTGATAAACCAACCCAAATATTATGTGAACGGCCTTGAATAAAGTATGAAAAAATAATTACCCTTTACTTACCTTGAATTTAAGCCCAATTCGAGTACCTACTTTAGGGATACTTTTGATTTCAATATCGCCCTGATTCAATAATAATAGATCTCTGCTAAGCGATAATCCCAATCCTGAGCCAGGCTCCCCTTTAGTACCAAGTCGGGTATATCGGATAGAAGAGTCTAATATTTTAGGAATATCCACTTCATTGATAGGATCACCCGAATTTTTAATAAAAAGCATACCTTCTTTTTCATTTTTTGGATAGAACTCAAGATTAACTTCGCCATTTACAGGTGTAAATTTAATCGCATTTCCTAGAACATTATTAATAATCAACCTGACATGTAGAATATCAGCATAGATTAAATGCACTCCAACAAGGGTATTCTTAATATTGATGTTTTTCTTGGCAGCATTTGGGTAATGTAAATCAATTTGAGTGTTCACGAGTTGGGTCAAATCAAATAATTCTGGATATGCTTTAAGTTCTTGTTGTTGATTTTGAGCCCAGTAAAACAAGTTATCTAACCCCCTGGCCATTCCCAATATGCTGGCGTTTACTTGTTGGGTTACCGTTTTTACATCTTCTTTATTGGCTATATCTTGTTCAAAAAGATTAATAATATTTTGGAGTGCCTGTATAGGGCTTCTTACGTCATGCGAAATAATAGAAAGCAGCTTATCTTTAGTTTGGTTGAGTTGCGCTAATTTTTGATTTTGTTTGTTTTCGCGCAAGCGCTGCCTATATAAATAATAGACGATAAAGATGAGTAAAAACACCATCAGCAGCAAAACATAGGCGAGACTGGCTTCGTATTTTGTTTTGGTTTGTAGTAATTCCAATTCCATTGCTTTTTGTTGGAGGTCGAGTTCAGTTTGGGTGGTCAAAACCCTATCTTGTGCTTGTGTATTAAACTTTTTGAGGTTAAGGCTATCTGTAAGCGCAACGTACTTCATAGCGGTTTTGAAAGCCAATGACTCGTTACCGTCACCAAAATATGCTTCTGCTAATAATTTAAGCCCTTCGGTAGCATAAAACGAGCTAGCACCCTTTCCCAATCCTGAATTGGCTAATATATTGCCCATCATAATACATTCGTCATACTTACCTAATCTAAGGCATGTATTACCGAACATTTGAACTGTAAAAAGATCTGTATTGACACCAACCTTTCCATTTAATAAATAGTATATTTTTTCGTAATAAATCAAGGCCTTTTTTTTATCCAATTCTTCTGTGGCATAACCAAGATTCAAGAGCGACTCGACCCAAACGGATGTATCCGAGGTATTAGTTTCGGCAACTTGTAGTGCCTTTAAGAAATAGTGGATTTTTTTGTTTTTATTATCTTGTAAATCACCAAGCCCTATATTTGCCATTGAAACCATTGTCAAATCTTTCATTTCGGAGGCAACATTATCTGCAATAGTATAGTATTGTATTGCTCTTTCGTTATCTCCGTTATCGCGCATAATTCGGGCTAAGGCAAAAGCGGCATCGCTTATTCTGGCGGAGTCTTTTATTACTTTGGCTAATTCTAGCGCTGTAAGTTGCCAATTTATTGCTTTTTCAGAATCATTAAGGTCAAAATGATACGTTTTCCCCATAGCATAAGCCGCTTCGAGCATAGCCTTTTTATCCGATCGTCGCGATCCCAGTTCCCATAATGTATGACTATATTCCAAACATGTAGGAACATTAAAAATTTCATATTCCTTCATTAATTGTCGATTGATCTCAATAAGTCGAGATGAATCGGAAACAGTTTTGAGTTCTGTTTCCAACTTGTAGATCAAACCCCTATTCTGTGCGAATAAAAATTGGGTAAAAAGGAAAAAAACAAAAAGGAAGGTACTAAATTTCCTCATTTTTTAAAAATATTCCTTAAAACAAAGTCTGATTTAAACTGCTCAGTATATTGCCCTCCAATAGGTAATTCATTTCCTTTTACGACAACTGTTTCGTTGTTAAAAGAGTCAATATGATTGAGGTTGACCAAGTAGGATCGGTGGATACGCATAAACTTGTTACCCAATTTATTTTCTATAAAATTGAGTGAAGCCAAGGTAGTATGGGTAGTATCATGGGTAATAATTTGGATATAATTTTCAAGGCTTTTAACATATAAAATATCGTCAATAATGACCTTAGAATATTCATTTTGTTCCTTTACAAAGAAAAACTCCATTTCTGGGGACTCACTCATCACTAAGTCAGTATTTGTAGCAACCTTATTGATCAACTCTAAACGACGGTTTACTTTTTCGATGGCTTGTAAAAAGCGATCCATTTGTACCGGTTTCACCAGAAAATCAACAGCATCTACTTCATAACTTTTTAAGGCAAACCTATCGTGGGTGGTGACAAAAATGATAAGCGGTGGGTTATCCAAACTATTAGCAAAGTCAATACCATTGATCTCTGCAAATTCCACATCAAGCAACATTAAGTCGTATTTTTTGCCACTAAGCGCAGGCAACGCTTCTAGCGGAGAACTATAAACGCCGCCTAAATCAAGCATCGGGTGGGCTTCAATCATACGCCTTAAAACGATTTGCCAGTGGGGCTCATCCTCCAATAGCAAGGTTCGAATTTGAGTCATTTTAATTTAGTAGTCTTAAACTATAAAAATTGATTTTGTGGAAATTAATAATTATTTATCATTGGAACTCCAGTAAAAATACAAAGGTACGCCACTTAACATTAAAACTGTACCTATCAATGCTTCCCTTGGCGAATTATACCAAGTTATGACAATTAAGGACACGCAGAATAACACAAAAAGGGCAGGAATTACAGGATAACCCCACACTTTGTATGGCCTTTCCGTATCTGGCTCTTTTATACGCATCATAAATACCCCAAATGCGGTAGCTCCATAAAAAAAGAAAGCAGCATAGATAAGCATGTCTGTTAATTGATCAAAACTGCCCGACAGTACCAAAATACACGCCCAAATGCCTTGTATCCATAATGCTGGGTTGGGTGTATTATACTTGGGATGTATATAGGCCGCCTGTTTGAAAAACAAACCGTCTTTGGCCATGGCATAATATACCCTCGGCGGCATAAGAATTGTGCTATTGGTACAGCCCAAGGTGGTGACCAAAATAATGGCAGAAAGTATGGCTGCACCTATTGGCCCTGCAAAATGGCGGATCACGGCTACTGCCGCTATATCATTTTTAGCATTGAAAATATCCACAAACTTATCGGCTGGTAACACATACATATACGTAAAATTGACCAATAAATATGCGCCAATAATTACCAATAAACCACCGGATAATGCCAACGGTAAATTGCGTTTGGGATCTTTTATTTCTCCACCAATAAAACCTAAAGTATTCCAACCTTCATAAGCCCAAAAAGCAGAGAGTAAAGCAGCAAACATGGCTTTTATAAAAGTAAAATCCGTTATTGGGCGATCTACATAACCCTGTGCGGGTGTGGTAATGTTAGCCCAATTGCCGCCTCCAAAGAACAAGCCACTGATGACCACCAAACCAAGCCCAACTACCACCATAAGTGTGATATTGGTACTTAAGGCAGCAGCACCTTTTAGCCCTCTCGTGTTCACCCAGGTCAATACTAATATGAGTAATATAGTGACCGCTTTTACTCCAAAATTTTCTAAAGGTTTGAATAATCCTATCTCAAAACCCTCTAATGCTGGCGAGAGGTGCGGTAAGGTGACTAGGCTATTCAAAGATTGGGCAAATACATAAGCAATAGAGGCCACAGCGGCTGTTTTGATCACAGCAAAAGTACTCCACCCCCACAAAAAGGCTATAAATCGACCATAAATACGCTTAAAATAGACATATTCGCCGCCCGAATCGGCCATCATACCCGCAATTTCTGCATTGCTCAATGCACCACATAAACTGATAAAACCCGCTAATACCCAAGCCCAAAGCACAAGGGAGGGTGAGAGTAAATCATGCGTCATTGGTGCTACTTTTTTGTAAACACCCGATCCAATGACCGAACTTACGACTAAAATAGTTGCGGCTTGCAACGTGAGACTTCTCACTAATTGACCTTGTGGCTTTTCCATACAAGGACAAACGTACTAATAATTTATTGATTATAATGCCTATTTCTATGTTTTTGAAAAAAATAAATACCTTTGAGCGTTTTTTGATTCATTAATTTGGTACTTTAGCCTTGTTTTTCAAGTTTATCGGTATTTTCTCTCTAAAAAAGAGATCGATACCAATCATTGTAATGAAATAAATTTTTAATCTTATGCCTTCGGTTAAATTCAGTATTATGATATTGCTCTTTGGGGCACTATTGTCAGCTTTTAAAAATAGAAACACAGCGTCGCCCATTGGGATATGGAAATGTGTTTCTCGTTCCGGTCAATGGGACGAACAAACCAAGTATCAACTCAATTGCACGGGCGAAATCGAATTTTGCCCCAATTACTCCATTATTAGCACCTGCCCTGATGCCTTCTCCCCTACTGGATCTATTTGGGCAACCAATGGCGACCAACTGACCCTCAGCGACTCCGAGGGCTCACCTATTGTTTTCTATACTTGGAAAAAAATAGATGAACGTACGCTCCAGCTTGAAAAAAAAGGGATTATTTATATGTTTGACCGCGTTTTTAAGCCGCAAACAGCAGGAAATTAGTAACTTTGCGCCCTAAAGCAATGACATTACAAGAAAGAATAGGGATTTTATCCGAATTAGGCGACTTTTTACGGAACGATACAGACAATGAGGCACTGATGGGAGTTATCCAGCAGACTTGGATCGAAAACAGGTGGTTTACCCCTGAAAATATCCGCGAAGCCATTGCTGCCATAGCGGATACCATGCTAAAGCCCGAATTATTGGAAAAATGGGCCGCACAATACCCCATTTCTTCCAGTACACATCCAGAACATACGATTGGACTGGTGATGGCTGGTAATATTCCTTTAGTGGGTTTCCACGATTGGCTCTGTGTCTTTTTGTCGGGTGCCCGGGCAAAAGTAAAATTATCGGAAAAAGATAAAAATTTGCTGCCTTTTTTAATCCAAAAAATGGGCGAATGGGCGCATGAATCGCGAGAATATACCATTTTTTGCGCTGAAAATGAACCATTACGTGGCTTTGATGCTGTTATCGCAACAGGCAGCAATAATACTGCTCGTTATTTTGAACAGTATTTCGCCAAATACCCACATATTATTCGACGCAACCGCAATGCAGTAGGTGTAATAGACGGCTCCGAAACATTTGCAGATTTTTATGCTCTGGGGCGCGATATTTTTGCCTATTTTGGGTTGGGCTGCCGTAATGTGAGTAAAATTTACGTGCCACGCAGTTATGTTTTCGACCCAATGCTCGAAGCACTACATGAGTATAAAGAATTGGCCAACCACGATAAGTATCGCAACAATTTTGACTATAACACCACTTTATTATTACTCAATAGCCGCCATTATCTCAACAATGGGTGCATCATTTTGTTAGAAGATGTGTCTCTAAATTCTCGCATCGCTACTGTACACTACGAATACTATGACGATTCCGCTGTTTTGGCCGATGATTTGCGCCAAAAAAGCGAGGAGATTCAATGTATCGTTGGAAAATTAACACTACCCGGAATATCCGTTTTACCTTTCGGGCAATCACAGTCACCCACTTTGAATGACTACCCCGATGGTGTAGATGTGATGCATTGGCTGACAACCTTAGATAAATCATGAGTTTATTATTCCCCGCTTTCCTCACCGCACTCGGTGTACTTGCAATACCTATTATTGTTCACCTTTTCTATTTCAGGAGGTTCAAAAAGGTCTATTTTACCAATGTCCGCTTTTTAAAAGAAGTAAAAGAGGAAACCAGTAACCGCCGGAAACTGCGCAATTTACTGGTATTGTCCATGCGTTGCCTAGCCATTATTTTTATGGTTTTGGCATTTGCGCAACCCTTTATCCCCAAATCTGACGACGTAAAACAGGGTGAACAGGCGGTAAGTATTTATATTGATAATTCGTATAGCATGAACGCCCGATCAAAGGATGCTCCATTGCTAGAATTGGCAAAAAAACGCGCTCGAGAAATTGTGGGAGCGTATGCCGTAAGCGATCGTTTCCAAATTCTAACCAATGATTTTGAAGGCCGCGATCAACGATTAATTAGCAAAGATGACGCGCTCAACCGAATCGAAGAAGTTCGCTCTGGCCCTGTAAGCCGCGATATGTCGAAGGTACTTTTGCGCCAATCTCAATGCCTTGCAACTGGAAAGGCACAAGACAAAAATGCTTTCTTAATCACTGATTTTCAACGCAATAGCAGCGATATAAAGAATTTAAAAGACTCTACCATTAATGTAAGTCTTGTACCCATGCGCTCGGTGCAAGAACGCAATGTGTCTATTGATTCCGTATGGTTTGAAAGCCCCGTGCAGATATTGAACCAACCCGCCAATTTGCTGGTAAAAATGAGTAACCGCAGTGATGTGGAAAGTGAAGAAGTACGCCTTTCGCTCACGCACGATGGACAAAGCAAACCCGTGGGTGCCGTACGCATACCTGCGCGTGGCAGTCGCTTGGACACTGTGAGTTTCACCATTTTGCATTCAGGTTGGCACGAGGCGCGGCTTTCTGTAACCGATTTTCCGGTGCAGTTCGATGATGATTATTTTATCTCCTTTTATGTAGCCGAACACATCAATGTCTTGAGTGTCAACGGTGGTCAAGTCAATAAATATTTGGGAAATGCTTTTTCTGGTGCCAAATATTTCACCTTAGACAATGTAGATGCCCGCTCTATTGATTATTCAAAACTGAGCAATTACCAACTCATTGTCTTGAACGATTTGAATATTGTTTCCTCTGGTTTGGCGCAGGAATTACGCACATTTGCCCAAAGTGGCGGCAATATTGTGGCTTTCCCTGCCCGTTCTGCCGATGTACCCAGTTATTCGGTATTATCAAATGCTTTTGGCGGCGGCGAATTGGGGGCTTATGAATCGGCTATCCGACAGGCCAGTGTGGTGAATACCGAGGAATTTGTATTCCGTGATGTTTTTTTGAACAAAAGTGCTAATTTGCGTTTACCGACTACCCAAGGCAACTATAAAATTGCGCCAAACCGCGGCGAATATATCCTCACTTACCGCGATGGTTCGGCCATGATGACCAAATACACGGCGGGCGAAGGAGCACTCTACCTCTGTGCTGCGCCACTAGATGAAACGCAAAACGACTTGGTGCGCAATGGTGAGATTTTTGTGCCTATGTTGTTCAAAATGGCGATTGCAGGTGCCAAAGGCCGCCAAATTGCCTATACTATTGGTAAAGATGAGACCTTAGAGGCACGCCATAAAGTGGCCGCATCTGGCGAAATTGTATATAAATTGCGCAAAAACGAACTGGCAACAGACGGTAAAACAGCGCAAACCGTCGAATTTATCCCCGAACAACGTATCCTTGGCGCAAAAGTATTATTAACGCCTGGTAAAGCGGTTGCTGAACCTGGCTGGTATAAATTGGGGCTAAATGCAGACACTACATTGGCCGAATACGCTTTTAACCTCGACCGCAAAGAAAGCGACCTGAGTTATATGAGCGAAGAAGACCTCAAAGCGAACCTATTGCCCAATATGAAAATTTTGGAAGAAAACGCCGAGGCGAGCCTGACTCAAGTCGTGGACGAACAAAACCAAGGGATTGTGCTTTGGCGTTGGTGCGTGGTATTTGCATTGCTGTTTTTGGCGTTGGAAGTATTGTTTCTGCGGTTGTGGAAGGTTTAATTTAATGAGTTTACAGTGCGCAATGAATTTTGCGCGACGATCACTGCAATATGCAAGCAAAAAAATCCTTCGGGCAACATTTTTTAAAACACGATTCTATTGCGGAACAAATCGCCGCAAGCCTGTTACAAACAGATACGACCCGTCGTGTTTTGGAAATAGGCCCCGGAATGGGTATGCTGACCAAGCAATTGCTGGCCTATAGAGACCAATATGAACTATGGGCAGTAGAGGCCGATAAGGATATGACAGCCTATTTGAACACGCATTACCCAGAACTGAGCGAACGGCTAATTTCCAAAGATTTTTTGGATCTCGACCTCAAAACGGTATTTAATAACGAGCAATTTAGCCTGATCGGCAATTTTCCTTATAATATTTCGACGCAAATTTTATTCAAAATGCTCGATTACCGCGATCAAATACCCGAAATGGTGGGCATGTTTCAAAAAGAAGTGGCAGATCGGGTAGTGGCACCGCCAGGCAGTAAGGTATATGGTATCACAAGCGTCATCTTGCAGGCGTATTACAAAACGGAGTACTTATTTACCGTAGAACCGGAGGCGTTTAACCCGCCGCCTAAAGTGCGTTCTGCCGTGATTCGCCTCACCCGCAAAGATGGTTTTGAACTGGGCTGCGATGTGCAAAAATTTAAAATGCTGGTCAAAACAGCGTTCAACCAACGCCGGAAAATGCTGCGCAATACCATGAAACCGTTTTTCCCAAGCGAGGTTTTGATGAGCGATCCTTATTTTGAAAAGCGGCCAGAAGTACTCAGTTGGGAAGAATATGTACATTTGGTGCAAAAAATGCAGCATTTGGACGTGTAAAACATCAAAGACTAAATGCATTTTTAAAAGAAAACACATACGCTGTGTCCCCGTTCGCACGCAAGTGAAACAATCGATCACGCGCCTCCTCTCCCGTAGGAAATTGCCCGTCAGGAATCCACCACAACGCCATATGTGCCTCTTGCATACGCTCAAACCATTTTGCGCGTTTGAGATATACGTCCACGTGACCGGAATAGTAAACAAATGCCTTTAGGTCTTCTATGCTTTCCCACACAGACACATTGACAATCAATGATTTATCATTAAATGGATCTAGGTCGGTAGCATTTCCGGTATCGTCCTTGAGCCGCCATACAAATCCTTTACTTTGTTCGGCGATGGTGTTAATACGTTCGAGATCGGCGACAAAATCGGCGAGCAGCGGACTGTCTATTGGTTCCAGTAATTTTGCGATATTAATTTGTGCTAGTTGCATTGGTATGAATATTATCTAAACATTGTCTAAAATCCGCGATCAAATCATCTATATGCTCAATCCCTACCGAAATGCGCAACAAATGATCGGGACTTGGCGAATTTTCACCTTCAATACTTCTGCGGTGTTCAATCAGGCTTTCTACGCCGCCCAAACTGGTGGCGTGTTTGAATATTTTTAGCCCCGAACAAATACCCAATGCGGTTTCGCGCCCGCCTTTGACCAAGATAGACAACATACCCCCAAAACCACCTTTCATTTGCTTTTTAGCAATGTCGTGTTGTGGATCGCTCGGCAAACCGGGATACATCACCAATTCGATAGCGGGTTCTTTGGACAAAAATAAAGCCAATTGCATCGCGTTGTGCGCATGAACGGGCATCCGCAGGGCAAAAGTGGCCAGACTGCGGCACAATAACCAACAATCGAAAGGCGAAGGCACCGCACCGCCTGTCCGCTGGAACGTTCGGATAAATTCGTAACGCTTATCAGCGGCCTTGAATATCAATGCGCCTCCAAGCACATCGGAATGCCCTCCAAGGTATTTTGTAGTGGAATGGAGTACAATATCGACCCCCATGTCCAACGGATTGGTGAACCAGGGCGTTGCCCAGGTATTATCGGCTACCGTGAAACAACCGTGCTTTTGGGCAATGGCTACTACCATTGCAATATCGGTTACTTTAACCTGTGGATTGGAGGGACTTTCGATCCAAATAAGGGTGGTATTGGGCAAA
>JAAFHO010000269.1 GCA_013297575.1 Chitinophagales bacterium | reverse complement strand
CAATACCAACGCCACATCATTATCGGTACGAAAATGAATGCCTGCATGGAACCGCGATTCGGCACCATCTTTTGCTTTTTGCTCAAAAAAGGCTTTTTCTGCTGGGAAAAGATAAGAATATATGCCGCACATGACACCACTTATCGCTGCATGACCCGAAGGATACCCAGGAAAAGGTGGAGCACCAAGTAGTCCATGATAGGTAGTATCATACTGCTCCGGACGGATACCCCAATACGTGTATTTCGCATCCCAAGCCGACACAAAACCATCGTAAATACCTATCGCTGCAAGCGCGTACATCCGTGTTGCCCGTGGTGGATTGAGGTGAAGATTGTATTCAAATATTTTTTTGTCCAACAGATCTTCCCAAACTGATTGTCCATTAAAGTAGAGCGCGTTGGACCTAGAACTGGTTGTTTGTTTAAAATTTTTGAGTTCGGCCATGTCTTTTGCAAAATCGGGTGGTGGGCCGGGCCTAAACTGATTACCCTTTTCCAAAACCACTGTTTTGCTACTACCCGCATAAGGAAGCATGGCAAAATTGCCGTTCCATAACCCCGGTTTGTCTGGTTTCTTGCCGTCCCAAGGTTGGTTATTTAGAAAACCTTTGGTGTGTTCTATTTCTTTTTCAGCAATTTTTTTACCCAATTCAAACCCTGCTTTTGTATCGCTCGGATAGGCCACACCCGCCGCTACCCGCGAGGCCATGGACTGCGTTGCCAGTCGATTCATAGAATCCGCTAAAGCCGGGAAAAAATGGCCTATAATCGTCACCGCTACCCCCGCCGCAACAGCGTGTTCGCAAGGGTAGGAAGGGCTATCGGGTTTTACAGCGAGCGATTTTATCTTGTTATTCACTATAAAAGGACGTGGACGATTAAAGGCGTATTTAGTATCCCAAGCCGCTACCATCGCATCGTAGGTGGTGACGCTGAGTAGCATATTGGCCAATATACCATTGCCCAAGGCATCGTCCATCCAAGCATCTGCCATAATGTGTTGCCAACGGTAACTCGGGCCGCCAGCATTCCAATACTCGATTTGTTGCAAGGTGGCAGCGTCCATGTTTTGCTGTTGTGCGAGTACCTGTTTGAGTTCCTCTTTATTGTTGGTGGGTGGAGGCGGCAGTCGATATGCTTTGCCCGATGGGATAAACCAAGTGTTCCAATTGCCTGCCGTAGGTTCCACCTGAGCAGAAAGGCGCACCGCCAAAATAAGTAGTGTTGCAATAATAAATACGTTCTTTTTCATAAATTAAGTAATTTTGCGCAAAACTATCCGCTCAAAAAGCGACCAAAGTACACGCGTCAACAAACAACGGAACGGGGTAAACAAACAACGCAATCATGTCAATCACTTATCAAGCCAATAGTACATCAAAGACCATTATTGACTCCAAACGGTTAAGACTCTTTGTGTGGATCGGCTTGGCTTTTCTACTCATCGCGTGGCTAATGGATATGGCTTCAAGTTCCGAATCCATCTGTTCGAAGTTTTTAAATTATACTTGGATGGCTCCTTACACCATTGCCGCCAATTTTCTTTTTTTTGAACATATTTTGCCCAGACTTAGTAAGAAAAAGATACTTAGATCCGTCTTTCTGTTGGTGCTGCAGTTTTTGGTGTACTCCTTTGGTTTGTACGCATGGCGGTGGTTGGGTATTCAATTGCATATTTACACCAGTTTTTATACCCCCACTTCCTTCACCGATGGCGTTTGTAAGCAATTCCAATATAGCGTCGTTTCTTTTTTCTTTTTTGCGCTTGTTCGGCACATACACGATCATATTCAATTGAAACAAACCGCCCAGCAGTTGCGTATCGAAAAACAAGAAGCGGAACTGAATTACCTCAAATCGCAGACAAATCCGCATTTTTTGTTCAATACGCTCAATAATATATACGCGTTGGCGCAAGATAAATCCGATCTCGCTCCAGAATCCATCTTGCGGCTGTCGGACATCTTGCGTTTTATGTTGTATGAAACCAATGATGCGTATATCGAAATAGGGCAGGAGGTCAAAATTATCAGCGATTATATTGCCCTTGAAAAACTGCGTTACGACCAAACCCTACAAGTCCATTTCAAATTCGATATTGTAAACCTCCAGCAACCCATTCCACCTTTGTTGCTTATTCCATTGGTCGAAAATGCCTTCAAGCACGGTGCTTCGGAAACTAGAAATCGGCCATTAGTGGATATTTCGTTGGTGATAGAACAAGGGCAATTAACATTTAGGGTAAAAAACTCTTGCGATAAATCCTCCGAGGCATGGAGTACCAAAGAAAATATTGGCCTTTCCAACCTCCGGCGGCAATTGGAATTGCTATACACCGATTATAGTATTTCGCTCCAACAGGACGGAGACGTATTTACTGCTTTGTTGAACATCAACCTCAATAGCCATGTCTAAAATAACGTGTATTATTATTGAAGATGAGCCTTTGGCGGTCAAAGTGCTATCGGGATATATTGCTCAGGTGGCCTTCTTGGATTTGCAGGGTGCATTTAAAGATGCGATTTTTGCCACCGAATACCTGCGGGACAATAGTGTCCAATTGATTTTCCTCGATATTCACTTGCCTCGTTTGAAAGGTATGGACTTCCTAAAATCGTTGACACATCCGCCAGCGGTGATTGTTACCACGGCTTATCATCAATATGCGGTAGAAGGTTTTAATTTGGACGTAACCGATTATCTCTTAAAACCATTTGCTTTTGAGCGCTTTTTAAAGGCTGTAAATAAAGTAAAACCACCCCAACAAGCCGTACCGAGTAAGCCGGAAATTCCCACTCCCGAAAAGGATTTTATTTTCGTAATGGTGCAAAAAAAGAAGGTAAAAATCCTGTTTTCCGAGATCGCTTATATCGAAAGCCAACGCGAATACATCAAAATTGTGACCCTTCAAAAGGAATTCACCACCAAAATGAGCACGCACGAAATCGGGAGTATTTTACCTGCACACCAATTCAAACGCATCCATCGCTCGTTCATCGTTGCTATCCATAAAATTGAATCTTATACTTCCGAAATAGTGGAAATACAAGGCGTGGCTATTCCGATTGGGAGGGAATATCGGGATGTGGTGGAGGGGCTGTAGTAGGCAGGATTACTAGGTGTTTTCAGTTTTATGGAATCCAATCCCCTAACCGACCAATTTATCCAAAAACAACGCATCCATCCCCAATGACTTATCCACCAATCCGATACTATGCTCATTAGGGATAAGCCCGTAGGTTGTAATGATGTTCAGGAATATCAGTTTGCGTGTCTTTGTATAGGCTTTGAAGAGCGTGATTTTTTGGCGTAGTGCATCAGCATCCGCTTTGTTCAGATTGAATTTGTTGTTATAGAATTTCAATTCACATAGGTTGACAATATTATCCTTGCGGTCAAGCAGCAGGTCTATTTGCACACCCGCCAGTTCTCCCTTGCTTTGTCGCAAAAATGCGCTATCTTCCGTATAAATCCCAGAAATACCAAGTGCTCGTTTGATCTGATCCACATGTTTCAGGCAGATATTTTCAAAAGCATACCCACTCCATGTTTTGTAATGCTGGGTTTGGCTGATCGTTTTCCAATATTCTTGGCTTTGTGTGGGTTTGTTTTCAACAAAATTTAAGTAAAAAAGCGAGTATTCGTCGGTAAGGCGATAGATCTTCTCTTTTTTGCCATTACCAAATGGGAAATAAGTGCTGATAAAGCCAGACTCCTCCAATTCCTGCAAGAGTTGGGTTGTATTGCCACCTTCCGTTAGTCCGCTCGATGCGATCAGTTCCTTTCGGGTCAGCCCCCGCCGTTTTTCGGCCAAGGCACGTACTGCGGTGATGTGATTTTCAGCATGATCGAACAAGGCTGGGTAAAGCCGCAGGAACTCATTTCGGAGCAGACCGCTTGGCGAAAAAAGGATATGCTGTATGTTTTGAGCAGCACTTAATCCGGGTTGTACTGCGGCCAAATAATGAGGGATACCGCCCAAAGCCATGTATAAGTGTAGAATTTGGTAGCGGTCGCTGCCTGCACCTCGGCTGCGCAGGAAAGCCTCCGTTTCTGCCAGCGTAAACGGTTGCAAGTGAATGCGTTGGGTGATTCGGTTGTGTAACCCTCCCTTGTTGTCCACCACCCGCTGTATCATCCAAGTTGCTGCTGAACCACAGATGATAACCATGACGTTTTTGCGGGAAGCCCAACTGTTCCAAAACAGCCCAAAGGCTTCGAGGAAGCCCGATTTTCGACTATCGAACCAAGGCAGTTCGTCAAAAAACAGCACTCTTTTGTTGGGTCGAGGGGCTTGGCTTTCAAGAGCAGCAATGAGTTTGTGGAAGGCATCCAGCCAATCTGTTGGGGGCGTATTATCGAGCCTATCAGCCCCAAACCATTCGTTCAATTGGAAATTGAAGTGTTGAAGTTGTTTTTTTAGCGTTCCGTTTTGTACACCAGTTGCCTCGAACACCATATTGGGGTCGCAAACAGAGCGCACCAAAAATGTCTTCCCTACCCTCCGGCGACCGAGAATGGCTACCATTTCTGGCCCTTGCGAACTGAGTGCACGGTGTAACGTTTCTTGTTCTGCTATGCGACCAATCAATGTTTCTTCCATAATTTTTGTTATATCGGGCGAAATGAACACAAAGATAGAGTCATTTCGCCCGATATAATAAAAATTAACTAAAAATAACAAATTTATTTTAAAATTTTTACTTTCTTATAAATCATACAACCGAAATAGTTTTCTTTGCATCTTTAAAAATAAAGCAACAATCTATACATTAAAACAAACAACTTTAATTTATGAATATTGAAAAAATTCACTACACACTACTTTTGTGTTTCATCCATACACTTGCGCTACAGGCTCAAACTAGCCAAAATGATTTGATTAATGCAGCCCAAAAAGAGGTTCGAACTACGCGGAACACAAAACCCTTATCAGATTTGATTGCTTCCGGGCAACTGACAGAAACCCGCTATTTAGCAACGGCTTATATCCAGAGGGCTAAAATGAACCAGCGTATAGACAGGAAGTATTGGCACAAATTTGTTTGGGAAGAACCCATCCGCGATAGCCTCGTCTTGAGTATATTAGCAGATTACGAACAGGCCATTGCCACCTGCCCGAGTTGCGATCTTGTCGCTCAAAAAAAACGCTACGAATTTTTACATGAAATAGCCCCCAAAACTGAGATGTTTAAGGATGATTTTGCGAAAATAAAGGCTGCCGGCTACAAACCCGATCAAAAAGGAGTGATGCTTAGTCTCCATGCATGGCAAAGGAGCGGATTGTGGTTGGGTGGTAGCATCTCCCCATTTGGTACTATTTCACCTTATTACAGGATGCGATTTAAGTCCCCTTCGACCGATAAAAAGGATAAATTCTCTCGCCATATACCGTTTAATTTCAATGCACTTGCTTTGGCTTACAGCCGGAAACTGGATAGAAATTTAAATGATATTTCCTTCAGTGTATTCCAACTGAACGCACCTATTGTACTCAATCTTACTACTATTGGTGTGCAATTTGGCAAGGATACAGAGGGCGAAAAAATTACCCCCCGTTGGTATTATCGCCCCGAAATTGGGGTTGGAATTGGCCACCTTTCCCTAAGTATCGGATACGATTTATTTTTCAAAAAATCCGCCAGAGAGGCATCCGACAAGTTTTTTGTGCAGTTGAGGTATGCGTTTATTGCAAATTGATCAACTACCGATCACCATCAAGCCCTTTTTTTCAATTCCAACCAAGTCCACACTGCAGTAGCAATGTCAATGCCAGCAAATAAAATAAGGCTGGTTTGGGCTTGTCCAGAAAGCACCAAAAGGACAAAACCGATCCCCACAAATCCCCGCGAAATAATGGTGGAAAATACCACCTCGCGGTTGCCTTGTTTGCTAATAGCGTAATACACCGCCGACAAAGGCAGGACTACAACGCCTAATGCTTTGATCCATATCTCCGAAGTAGGATCAAACCCAAACATGCCGAGCAGCACATTGGGGACAAAAATAAGTTGAAGTCCGGTCAAAATGACATAAACAGCTTGCACCAGTAATGAGGTATAGCGTTGAGGGTTCATCATAAAAGTGGTTCGTTTAGTAAATGAATAAAAGGATGTACCTAGCAAATGTAGTGCTTTTTTCCTTAAATACACTATAAAATGAACAAATAATGTAAAAATCCGTTTTTATTCGGCTGTAAAAATCTAAAAAATGATTTTATAGTACTTTTTTAACCTTTGGCACGTGATCATTTAGTAGATGCACGTCCGTATTCAAATATTAATTACAATTATTATGAAACAAGTTGTTGTTACCCTTTTACTCGCTTTATGCTGTGCAAATGTCGAAGCACAAATCAACATGCCGCAACCAAGCCCTTCTAGCACCGTTACACAAAATGTAGGTTTGGCCGAAGTAAAAGTGGAGTATAGCCGTCCAAGTGCGAAAGGCCGCAAAATTTTTGGTGAAGTAGTCCCATTTGGCGATCTTTGGCGCACAGGCGCTAATGGTGCTACCAAATTCACTACCAACGATTCCCTTACAATTATGGGTGCGGGGCTTCCAAAAGGCACTTATGTACTCACCACACGCCCTGGTCGCGACGAGTGGGAAATCATTTTTAACAAAAACCTTAGTTCTAGTGCCTCTAATTTAAAACCTGAAGGCGAAGTACTAAAAGTAAAAGTAAAGCCACAAACACTACCTTTCAAAATGGAAACATTTACCATTTTGATTGGAAATATCACAAGCAATGGTGCGTCTTTGGATATTGTATGGGAAGATACTTATGTTTCTGTGCCGTTTACGAATGATTTTGAAACCAAAGTAGCGGCTCAGATCAAAGCAAAATTGGATGGCCCAACCCAAGATGAATATTTCTCTATGTCGCAGTACTACTTTGAAAAAAGCAGAAATTTGGCAGATGCTCTTACTTATGTCAATAAAGCCGTAGAAAAAGGCGAACGTTTTTGGATGTTGCGCCACAAATCATTGGTTCAGGCTAAATTAGGCGATCTCAAAGGTGCTACCGAAACCGCTCAACGCTCGCTTGCTTTGGCTAAAGAAGCAAAAAACAACGATTATATCCGCATGAACGAGAAGTCTATTGAGGAGTGGGCAAAAAAATAGTTTTAACTTAAATTGTTGATTTTTAAACAGTTGTGAGGTGTCGGCTTAGATCGAAGTCACGCCGACACTAAATAACAAGAACGCCTGCTTTCGTTACGAAAGCAGGCGTTTCTATTAGTTGGAAATCCAATTATTTATAAAGCATTTATATCTTAAACCATTGAACAATTAAAAAATAGAGTGGCATGCCAATCGTGATATTAACAGGGAAGGTAACCGCCAATGCCATGGGTAAATATAAACCAGGGTTTGCCTTTGATACCGCTATTTTCATCGCTGCCGG
>JAAFHO010000268.1 GCA_013297575.1 Chitinophagales bacterium | reverse complement strand
CTTGGTTATCCTTTATTTACGGTACATCTACCGGGATTATTTGACAGACCCGGTATTTATAACGATCCGTCGGGTGCGCCGTATGGCGACGAAGTTCGGCGTTCGATTGCTTTCCAACAAGCGGTATTAGAATGGCTGATGTCTTTTCCTTGGCACGATCGTCCTTTGGTGATTCATTGCCACGACCATCATACCGGCCTCATCCCATGGATGATGAAGTATTGCCCCAAATACCAACAACTAGCACCCATTCCAACCGTATTTACGATCCATAATGGCCAATATCAAGGCGCATTTGGTTGGAAAAATGCGCCGTTACTCCCGCCCTATGAACCAGGTACAGGTACTATACTCGACTGGAATGGTATTGTAAACCCAATGGCGGGTGCTATTAAAACAGCGTGGGCTGTAACTACCGTTTCCAACTCTTACCTCTATGAATTGCACCAAAGTAGTATGGGATTGGAATCATTATTTCAGCAAGAATGGCGCAAAGAAACTGGTATTATTAATGGTATTGATGCCAATGTTTGGGATCCGAAAACAGATCCAATGGTACAATCCCGTTTGGAAAGTTACGAACCCGCATCTATTAACGCATTTAAAGCAGCCAATAAAGCCGTGCTTTGTGAGTGGTTTGGGCTACGAAAAGATTGGCCATTGGTTAGTTTTATCGGTCGTATGGTTGGTGAAAAAGGCAGTGATCTTTTGCCCGAAGTATATAAGCGGTTCCTTAATTCCGGCGCGCGGGTGTCCTTTTTGGTGCTAGGTACGGGTGAAACTTGGACCCAAAATGAATTTAAAAGCATGGCGCATACGTATAGCGGACGTTTTAATGCGGTTATTGATTACAATGAGGCACTTTCGCATCAAATTTACGCCGGCTCCGATTATTTAATCATGCCTTCGAGGGTAGAACCATGCGGCCTCAATCAATTGTACTCTATGCGTTATGGTACAATACCAATTGTGCGTTCTATCGGCGGACTCAAAGATACCGTACCAGATATAGGTGAGCCAGATGGCAGCGGACGAGGTATTAGGTTTGATCAATTTAGTGTAGAAGATGCCGTGTATGCCATTTATCGCGCTGCAAGTTTATGGCACGAAGATCCAAGTGGTTTGAGTACCTTGCGTTCTCGTATCATGTCCATTGATTTTTCGTGGGAAAACACCATGGCAGAATATATAAAGGTGTATAAGAGTATTGGAGCGGCAGTAGGTGCTAGAAAAACAGTAGCGGAAACCCCGAAAAAAGCAGAAAAAGCCTCCAAAAAAGTAGAGGAAAATTCGAAAAAAGTAGAGGATACGCCCAAAAAAGGAAGTAAAAAAAGCAAACCATAAAAATAAAGTCAATTTAATTCAAACAAAGCACTATTTATGATAAAAATGATATCTATTATCCTCGGAGGAGGAGCAGGTAGCAGGTTATATCCATTGACCGACCAGCGTTCAAAACCAGCGGTGCCAATAGGTGGCAAATACCGTTTGATAGACATTCCAATTTCAAACTGTATCAATTCAGGGGTTAAGCGGATGTTTGTTTTGACCCAATACAATTCCGCATCCCTCAATGCGCACATCAAAAACACTTACAATTTTGACCATTTCTCTCAAGGTTTTGTCGATATTTTAGCAGCCGAACAAACCCCAGGCAGTAAAGAATGGTTCCAAGGCACGGCTGATGCGGTACGTCAAAGCCGGATGCACTACGAACGGCACGACTTCGATTATGTCCTCATACTATCAGGTGACCAATTGTACCAGATGGACTTTGAAGATATGGTAAAAGAGCATATTGCCAAAGGAGCCGATGTAAGTATCGCCTGCTTACCCGTTGACGCTCGCGATGCTACTGGTTTTGGCATTATGAAAGTGGACGAAAAAGGCATGATTCCATCCTTTATTGAAAAACCGCATACCGACCAGTTGCCAGCATGGGTAAGTGAAGTAAGCCCTGCTAACAAAAAACGGGGTAAGCAATACATGGCCAGCATGGGTATTTATATCTTTAGCAGAAAGGCACTCGCAGATCTTTTTGATACGGAAACAGGTGCCGTCGATTTTGGTAAGGAAATCATTCCATTGGCAATTACAAGTGGCTATAAAGTATCTGCTTATCAATATGAAGGATATTGGACCGATATTGGTACAATTAGGTCCTTTTTTGAGGCTAATATTGAACTGACCGACCATATCCCGTCGTTTGATTTATTTAGCCAAAACAGGAAAATTTACACGCGTTCGCGGAATTTGGCTCCTGCCAAATTTTACGGTGGCACACAACTCAACCGAGCATTGATCGCCGAGGGTTCCATTATCCATGCCCGATTAATCGACACGGCAATTGTCGGTATTCGTTCTCGAATTGGAGAAAACACCGTGATTAAGAACACCATTATGATGGGTAGTGACAAATACCAAAGCCTAGAAGAAATGGCAACTAACCCCGATCAAATACCGCTCGGTGTTGGGCATTATTGCCATATCGAATTTGCAATCCTCGATAAAGGTTGTCGAATTGGCAATAATGTAGTGATCAAAGGAGGTGAACACTTGCAAGATATGGATGCTCCCGCATATACCATTCGCGATGGTATCGTGGTAGTTAAAAAAGGTGCCGTTATTGAAGAAGGTACAAGAATTATGTAATGATGCGGTATTGCTTTGCAGTTGATTTGAAGCCAGATCCAGTACTTATTGCTGAATATGAAGCCTATCACCAAGCGGTTTGGCCCGAAATACTCGATAGCATCCGTGCTTCGGGTATTTCGGACATGCAGATTTATCGTATCGAACACCGCCTATTTATGATCATGGAGGTCTCGGATGCATTTTCGTTTGAATCCAAAAACGCAGCAGATTTGGCCAATCCTAAGGTGCAAGAGTGGGAAAACCTTATGTGGAAATACCAACAAGGGCTACCTTGGGCAAAACAGGGAGAGAAATGGATGAAGTTAGAGCAGATATTTAATCTATAAAAATGTTTTTTTTAAAACAATTTGGAAATTAATTAAGAATAGTATTACCTTTGCGCCCCGATTGAAAAGCCGGATGCTACTTATTTGTAAGAAGTCCGGCGAGATACTATCTCATTTTTTAAATTTTCTAAATTAAACATGGCAGTAAAAATTCGTCTGCAACGTAAAGGCCGCAAAAAGGCACCATTTTATCATATCGTAGTCGCTGATGCGCGCGCTCCACGTGATGGCCGCTTCATCGAAAAGATTGGTACGTACAATCCACTCACTGTTCCAGCAACGATCAGTCTTCAAAATGATCGCGCATTCCACTGGGTTATGGTAGGTGCTCAACCAACGGATACGGTAACCGCTATTCTTCGCTTTAAAGGCGTTATGTACCAAAAACACCTTCAATTAGGTGTAAATAAAGGTGCTATCACTCAAGAACAGGCCGATACAAAATTGGCAGCTTGGATGGATGAAAAAGAAGGTCGTATTACGGCACAAAAAGACTCTAGTGCTAAGAAGAAAGAAGAACTTCGTATTAAAGTGGACGGTGTAGCTAAAATAAAAGTTAAACCAGTAGAGGTAGTAGAAGAAGAAGTTGTGGAAGCAGCGGAAGAAGCAGTTGTAGAAGCAACAGCAGAAGCTACTCCAGAAGCAGCAGAGGCAACTCCAGAAGCACCTGTTGCTGAATAATAGTAAGTTATTTTAAATCGTTTCGATTTACTTCGCTTTTATAATTATCTATAATTTTAGAAACACAGTACATCGAAACGATTTAATCTAATATAAGATGGTAAGGTTCAATTCGAACCGAAAAAGACCTGATAAAGTGCCCTCGTGTACTTTATCAGGTCTTTTTTAAATTGGTCACACACTAAAATAAGTATCAAAAAATATATAATATGCAAGATCTTGATGAGAAATATTATACCCGGCTGCAAGATATAGCGGGTGCCATTCAGGAATCGCCAACTCTAGCCCAATATATGGAAGAGGAGGAAGACGAACTGTACAGCGAACTTCGCCAACAATTTGAACCAATTTTGTCGGAACTCCACCACTTGGTAGCGGCAGAGGCTCCATTACAATTGGTTACTTTTGAGCGTTATTTATTAAATGAGCATTTTGAAGGGCTTTATTTACCACGTGTAATGGGTTATGCCGTTCTACGGGGCGAAATCAGCGACCAATACCGCTATGTACGCCCAAATGACCACTTTAAAGATGTGTTGATCGCTATTTGCAGTAGCCCACAATTTGAGCAATTGAAAAAACGTATCGGCCAAACAATCCAAGTCGGTTTTGCACTGTCGAGCGATATATGGATTACGAATCTATTAGGTTTGGTCGAAAACAAACGCGTTCGCTCGTTCTTAAGTGCACAAAAATCTGATCGTTTCCGCGATATGCGCGATCGTAAAGATTTGTACGACCGGTATTCCAAACAATTACGGAACGAAATGTATTTCTCCGCCGATTTCCCTACCCAACAAGGAGAAATGAAGGCCAATTTCTCCGCATTGCGTCAGTTTTTGCTCAAGCGTTTCGATTCTGTGGGCAACAACTCCAGCCTTAATGCGCAAATATTAGGGTTCCTCAACAACGAGCAGTTTCACAATACAGAAGAGTATATGGAAATGTTGGCGATGTACGGCAATTTTATGGACTTAGATGCCGACACTAGGGCTGTTGTGGCTAAACATTTTGAACGCGAGCGCAAAACTTTCCCGGAGTTTTCGGAAAAATTCCTTCGCTTTATTCTTTTTCTACACCATTCCAATGGCATTACCAGCGTCAACGACGAGCGGATGAGTGCTATTGTGAACAAGGCTGGTATTGACAAAATTAGTGATTTTTACCGTATTGCAGATAAAGTACACAGCCTTGGGTATGTACACCAAGATGCGATTGACGCTGTAAAAGATTTTTATAGCTCCCACGAAGGACTTTCAGTTGAAAGCGAATGCCTCCGATATTTAGTGTTTAATTATTTTAAACGACTCATCAACGGCTTAACGGAACGCGACTACGCTGATTATTTTGAATTGAATAAGATTTTTGGATTGTACATGCGTATGTTCGATAACCAGCAATTTAACCAAGACATGGAAAAAGTTTCTATGGCTTATGTGGACAAATTGATGAAACGTTATACAGACAAACGTAGCCGCGATTATCAGGATATTAAGAAATTTGTGGCACATACCTTTACGGAATTTGGGTTCTTGAGGGATAAAGAAGTTGTTGAACTATTTAAAACACGCAGAAAGCGCAAAAAAATAGGAGAGTAGTTGTCTCTAGTCCGTTTCATTTCTCAAACACACAACCATGTCAATACTCATTTTTCTAATTGTACTCTATCTCGGCAACAGCTATACCATGACGAAGCTGTTCGAGAAAGCAGGAATACCTGCTCAAAAAGCCTGGATTCCAGGTGTTGCAGCGATGGAATGGTGCAAAATGGTAGGCCGTAAACCGTCTTATGCTTTGTGGCTGCTCTTCCCGATTGTCAATTTTTTCATCTATGCCGGATTATGTATCGACATGATCCGCTCTTTTGGCAAACACGGTTTCTTCGATTCCGTTTTGGCGGTCGTATTTGCGCCATTGAAATTTTTTCAAATTGGCAATAACCCCAACGACAAGTACACAGGCCCTGTTTTAGACCAAGAGAAACAGTACCACCGCGACTATGTGGAGGCAATGGAAAAAAAGGACAAATTGGCACTCAACAAACTGGAATCCAATAATCCTTTCCGCAAGTCTACACTACGCGAATGGGCTGAAGCCATTATTTTTGCTGTATTTGCTGCTGCGTTTATCCGTATGTTCATTTTTGAAGCATACGTGATTCCAACGCCTTCCATGGAAGGCACATTAAAGGTAGGTGACTTCCTTTTTGTAAGCAAACCATCGTATGGTCTTAGGCTACCGATGACGGTGATCCAATTCCCTTTGATCCACAACCGTTTTAGCACCAGCAAAGGTTTGCTTGGCCGTGAATCTTACTTGGAAAGCCCTTCATTACCCTACACCCGCCTCCCAGGTTGGGAACAAGTAGAGCGCAATAAACCCGTCGTGTTTAATTTCCCGGCAGGAGATAGCGTAATTATTACCCCAGATCGCAACTGGGATGTCTATCAATGGAGACGCGAACCAAGGAATAATGGTAAAAAAGCTGAGGTAATTACACGCCCACTGGACAAAAAAGACCATTACATTAAGCGATGTGTTGCTGTTCCGGGAGATAGCTTGTTTATCCGTGGTGCCCAATTATATATTAATGGCCAACCTGCCATGAACCCTACACACATGCAGTATATGTATCACGTATCTAGCAAAACGACACCATTAGACTATAAAAAAATAGATAGTTGGGGCGTGAGTGTAGGCGAATTAATGGGCGATCAAAGACCAAAAACGGAAGCTTATTTCAGTCTGGATGCACAACAAGTAGAGAAAATGAGAGCACTTAGTAGCGATATACAGGTAGAACGATACAAACCATATAATTCAGAAAAGCCCAATCCAACGTATGTTTACCCTAACAACGCAAAAGTAAGCGGAGGTTGGACAGTGGACGACTATGGCCCAATTTATATACCAAAGGCCGGTGCTACCGTAGCACTAGACGAACGGAGTATTGTGTTTTATGGCCGTTTGATCAAAGACTACGAACACAACGATTTTAAAATTACAAATGGGAAATATGTCATCAACGGACAAGAAGCAACTACTTATACGTTTAAACAGGATTATTACTGGATGATGGGCGATAACCGCCACAATTCAGAAGATTCTCGTATTTGGGGTTATGTCCCTGCCGATCATATTGTAGGTAAACCAATATTAGTTTGGTTTAGCACTAAAAATGGTTCGATTGCCAATGGTATCAATTGGGATCGTCTGTTTTTATTCCCGGGTAGTATGTAGTATTTGCGGAAAAAGAAGGGTACGTGTTTCAGGTCTTTAGTTACCTGAAATGCGTACCCCCTTTCCCCCTGAAGATCAATTGTTCCTCTACCCTACCGGCTTGCAGCAAAGTCCGAATTACTTCCACTCCTGGTGCCAAATCCATATCGCCACAAGTAAAAATATCCACTGCAGCATAACCATGCTCGGGCCAAGTATGTATCGCTATATGACTTTCCATAATTACAACTACCCCAGATACGCCTTGGGGGCTAAATTTATGGAAAACTATATCCACCACTGTGGCCTGAATAGCAGCAGCAGTGGCCAATAGTGCTTGCTCAACAATGAGTTGATTATCAATAATTTCTAAAGGGCATTCATACAGTTCTAAGACCAATTGCTTACCCAAAAAAGGCAATTGTTCAGACATCTTCTATCACAATAAACCCATGCTCTAAAGGCAACATTTTTTCTTTTAATATATCAAACATCCGATCGCCATAGCGCAGATAAACGGGAATAAAATTATCATGCCGCTCTTGTAAGCCATTGGCAAGATCGGAAGAGCG
>JAAFHO010000266.1 GCA_013297575.1 Chitinophagales bacterium | reverse complement strand
TGGGCATAATTGAAGTCTTTGAGGGGAATGGTAATGGTTTCCCAGCCATCGGTTTTGTATGGCCCTGCTTTCCAAGGTTGCCAGCGTGCATGTGTAGCGCCGTCCCTTCCGTGATCGTCGGCGTAGGGGCCAAAGAAAATTTCCATACGCACATCGCGCCATTCCATGGGTACATTTGCCTCAAATTTTAAAGCCAAATCGCTCACTAGCCCCTGTGCAACCGGTACATTACCACGGCCACGTGGTGCCCAATACTGCATGGTAAGTTCGTTGGTCCACATCCAAGCCCCATCCGCAGGGTGCTTGAATAATGCGTATCCACCTGAGCAACCAGCGGGATCGGTCGAACTGATGGGGGCTGTCCAAGTTTCGTGTTTTTTAGCATCGTAATCCAAGATAATATTGCGGTTGTCGCGGAATTGGAACTTAGATTTAACTTTACCAAAATTGGTTTGTATATTCAATGGGCCAGGTTCTGCACCGGCTGGTACACGAACAGAAATATGCGTTTTTTCAATAGCAACTATTTCGGCCTCTTTGTCACCTGCAAAAACGACTTTGATCGGTTCGAAAAAGAAATCGCCATCGAGTTCCATCAAATCGCCATCTGGCACATATTCGCATTTCACTTTACTAATGAGCGGTGCAGGTACATTTACACTGAAATCGTGTAATAATTCCGACCCATCCGCAAAAAGGATACGAATTTTGTTGGTTACCTCTGTGGGTACTGTGGATGGCACATTCACCAAAATGGTATTTTCAGTGACATAAGTTGGATTGAGCACTGCCTTTTGGTCATTGAACCACATTTGCTGCGCATTGCAGAGGTTTTCTCCTACAATTGCGACAAGGCTACCCATAAAACTGCCCACGATCAAGGAATCTGATTTACTAGATTCTGTGGAACGAATATAACTGATCGATGCTTTTCCGGCACAATCGCGCGAGGTGTCTTTCTCTTTTCTACAAGAAGATATTACACTTGCGCAAATGGCCAAAACCACCACTAATGTGTTTATTTTTATTAAAAATTTCATAATAAATAGATAAATTTAAAATACAATATTTACTTAAAAGTATAATCTTCCGCAGGTTGTCCAGCGGCCAAAAGCGGATTAAAAACGACATCCGCAGCGGGAATAGGCAAAAACATCTGCGCTGCTGAAATAGTGATGGGCGACGGCGGTGGTAACAATACATAACCCGCTACCAAGTTTTCATCCGCAGCATTGGGCGACTGGTCGCGGTAGTAAGTAAATTCGCGTTGCTGGCCATTCAAATAAGCCAATGCAGCGGCTGGATCGCGGTAATACCAGCGTTTTACATCAAACCAAGCATTGCTTTCTAGGGCAAACTCTACCCGACGTTCTTGAAATATATCGTTAAACGTTAGGGATGTTTTTGGTGTCAAACCAGCCCTTGTATGCACGGCATTAAAATATTGTAGTGCTTTTGCATCTGAGGTCGAGCCCCCCGCTCCCAGAGTGGCTTCGGCATAAATCAAATAGACATCAGCCAAACGAATTACATATTGGTTGAGTGCAGTTGCTTGGCCAGTAGATACTTTTCCGCCATTATCGTCAGATGAACCTACAACGTACTTTTTGAGGCTATTAAGTACAGGGGTTGCGCCCTCCAAAATGGTATTGGGATCTGTAGGATCGCGCAACACGATTTGATACTCATATCCGCCCGTACTTTTACGTATTTCGGGGTAGCGATCTCCAGGAGCCATATAGATTGCACTGCGGCGCTGGTCGTTGGGCGCTATATTTTGCATAAAATCATAGGACATGCACTTTCCACCGCCCCAAGCCTCGGAGTTACCTGTGATGAAGGAACTACGTGCCCAGTTGGCCTGTCTGCTATTGCCGAATGCGTAGCCACCTTCCATCCATTGTAGCGCAAAAAGCGACTCTGCGTTGTTATTATGCTCAATTTTAAATAGATCGGCATAATTGGGCATCAGCGCAAGACCACTTTGCTCAATAACCTCCGCTGCTATTGTTTTGGCGGTTTCAAAATTAGCGGCAGAGTTACTGTCGCTTAGGTTTTGTGCCATAGTGAGGTGCAATTTGGCCAACATACCTTTTGCGCCCCATTTTGTGGCCCGACCCAAAGTAGGATCTACTGCTGGCAAATTATCTGCTGCAAACGCAAGGTCACGACGCGCCATTTCATACACGCTGGCACGTTTGTTTTTGGGCAATTTTAGGTTATTAGCCGCTACCAATTCCGAAGAGTTTTCGACAATCGGGAGTTCGCCCCAATATTCAGCCAACATATAATAGGCAACACCTCGGATAAATCGCGCTTCGGCCAATGCCTTGTCGATTACCGTTTGATCTACTCCATTGGCACGTGCAATACGTGGCATATCGTTAATGATCGAATTGGCATACGACACCACGCGGTACAATCCTTTCCAGCCAGAGGAAAGGTGCGCATTGCCCTCGCCATAGCTAAAATAAAAGAATTGACCTTCCTGGTCATAAGTATAGTACATATTGCCCGCCAAAAGATCGCCGGCCAGCCAATAGAATTTATCATTAAAATCGAACCAAGGAAAACCATATAAGGAGGCCGTAGCCGCTCTGATTTGGTTTTGGTTGCGATAAAAATTGTCCTGTGTCAGTTTATCAACAGGTTCAATTTCCAAAAAGTCTTTTTTGCAACTGCTGTTGGCAAAAATGCTCAAACAAAGGGCAAAAATTATTTTTATGCTATTTTTCATAGTTAGCAATTTTTTTAAAAGGTGATTAAAACTCAGCATCGATACCAAAAGTATAAACCCTTGGTGTTGGGTAACGGCCCATATCAATATTTTGCTGGAGCGGACTTTGGTTGAAAGCACCAATTTCAGGATCATAACCAGAGTAATTGGTTAATGTCCAAATATTCTGTGCATTTACGTATACTTTAAGCCCCGAAACACGGTATTTAGCCAATATCGACTTGGGCAAAGTATAGCCAATGCGCAGGTTTTGCAAGCGCAAATAAGAACCGTCTTCGATCCACCGATCGCTCATTCGCGTATTGCGGTTGTTATCGGTGGTGGTTGGACGCGGCAATGTAGCTTCGCTATTGGCCAGGAATACATTTTTAGGATCAAGTGCAGAGCCATTGGCATCTACATAACCATATACAGCGCGATTACCGACACTAGATGCTTGGTTATTGAATACACTGGTCATGCCCTCTGTCATTACGCGTTGATAATTGAGGATGTCGGTGCCGTAAGTACCTGTGAAATAAACTACAAGATCAAATGAGCCTGCCTTAAAAGTATTATTGATACCAAAGGTGAAATCTGGATTAGGGTTTCCGATCACCTGCTGATCCAATGATGTGATTTTGCCATCGCCATTTAGGTCTTTGAATTTAACATCGCCGATCCATACACCTGCACGTTTGTCCACAAGATTTTTGCCATCGTTATTAGGGTCATTGATTTGGACTGCGTGTGCCAAAATATCGGCTTCATCCTTAAAAATGCCTTCTGTTACATAACCATAGAATTGGCCAATTGGCTGATCTACTTTGGTTTGTGTAGCCGTTTGGAACTCGGAATACCAATAGAGATTTCTCCAGAAAATAGCACCTTCGTCGTTCAATGCTGTTATCTTATTGCGATTGAGTGAGAAGGTCAGATCGGTATTCCACGAAAATTTACCTTGGCGTACATTGCGGGTATTGAGCGAAAGATCAATACCTTTATTGGTCATTTTACCTACATTGGCATAAGGTGCTCCAATATCGGAATAGGTAGAACCGCCGAGGTAATTGGGCACAAATACCTGTAACAACAAGTCGTCTGTTTTCTTGCTGTACAAATCGACCGTCATATCAATACGGTTTTTGAGCAATGAAATATCAAAGCCAAGGTTCCATTGTTTGGTGGCCTCCCATTTCAATTTTGGATTTGGAATATTAGCCGGCCGATAAGATGTACCAAAAGGCGTGTTCACAGTAAGCAATGCCGATCCAAACTGGTAATTAGGAATACCTTGGTTGCCTACTTCGCCATAGCCCAAGCGCACTTTGAGTGCATTGGAAGGCCTCCAAGCCACGGAACCGGATGGGAAATACCCCCAACGGTTTTCAGGACCAAACTTGGAAGAACCATCGGCGCGCAAAGTGAAGGTGGCAAAATATTTATCACCGAAATTATAATTAAGGCGCGTAAAATAAGAAGCAATAGTGGCCGCATCTTTCCAGCCGCTGGGCGGAATGGGTGATTCTTCACCTTCGCTCAATACTTGTATATCATTAGATGCAAAATTGCGTTTGCGCACATCGGTACCTTCCCAACTTGATTTTTGTGCTTCTTGACCCAACAAAACAGTAAGATTGGAACGGTCACTCATTTTGATCTGCTGCGTCAGGTAGTTTTTCCAAACCCAGAAAAAACTAGATTCATCGCGCTGGCGCAATTGATTTTCTGTATTTTCAAGAATACCAAATTTGTAAGTAGGCTGGAAGGCTTTATTAATAGAACGGTTATCGTCCATACCAATTTCGGAACGGAACGTCATGCCTTTCCACAGGTTAATATCGCCATAGAAATTACCCATTACGCGTTTGCGACCGAGGGTATTATTGCGCAACAGTGCCAATGCCACCGGATTCCAAGTAGATGCACCCGCTTGAATTTCGGGGCCAGCCCAGTTGCCATTAAAATCTTTTACGGCCACATCGGGTTGCATGACTAAGGCTTGGCTTACTACACCATCGCCGCCGTCGTTGAGTGTGATTTTTTCGTTGATATTAGCAAAAGAAAAACTACCACCTACTTTTGCCCAACTGCGGACTTGGTTGTCCAAATTAAGACGAACCGTTTGGCGTTTGAAATTTGAACCAATGATAATGCCATCTTGGTCAAAAACTGAACCTGAAATAGCATAATTAGTCGCTTTTGTACCGCCAGTTACGCTAATTTGATGGCTTTGCATACCAGCGTTGTCAAATATTTCATTTTGCCAATTGGTACCTTTTCCCAAAAGAGAAGGATCGAGGTAACGTTGGTTAGGCTGCAAACCGAGGTCGTCAGAAATTTGCAATTGGTATTCGGCAAATTCGGAGAGGTTCATCATATCAAGGGTTTTGCCCACTTGCTGGTTGGCATAAAAACCGCTATACGATATTTTTGACTCGTTCAATTTGCCCCTTTTAGTGGTTACCAATACAACGCCATTGGCAGCACGCGCGCCATAAATCGCCGTTGCGGAAGCATCTTTCAATACTTCTATACTCACAATATCGGCGGGATTAATGGCAGAAAGTGGGTTCACGCGGTTTTGTCCATTTGCACCACCCGACCAGTCGAAACCAGATACACCATAACCATCGCCTTGAATTGGAATACCATCAATGACATATAATGGTTCGCTCGATAGGTTAATCGAATTGGAGCCCCTGATCCGAATAGATGCCGTAGCACCGGGTGCGCCAGAGTTTTGGGTGACTTGAACACCTGCCACGCGGCCTTGTAATGCTTGGTCGAAATTGGTCGTCACGGATGAGCGCAATTGCTCACCTGTTACCGATGATACGGCACCGGTAAGATCGCTTCGTTTTACAGATCCATAACCGACTACCACAGTTTCTCCCAAAACATTGCCTTCAGCAACCATGGTGAGTTCGAGCCTTGATTCGGTACTTACTGTCACATCAAGTGGTGTATAACCAGTGTAGGACAAAGTAAGTACATCGCCAACATTAGATTTGACAGAGAAAAAACCATTGCCATCGCTTACTGCCCCGATGCCGGCTTGCGTGTTATTACGGATGCTTACCCCTACGAGTACGTCTCCGTCATCGCCTCTTATCGTACCTGTTACGGCTTGGGCGTGTACCACAAAAGCAGAAAAAAGTAGGCATAAGCCAACCCAACAAGCCTTGTGGTTTAGAGTGAAAATTTTTAGCTTCATACGTTTTGTAAATTAAAATTATTAAATACAGGATTCAACAGAACTTTCCACAAGTTTCTAAAAACGAACCTTAACCTGTGAGGGGATAATTGGACAAAAGAGGGGGGATAATTGGACATCTGTTCAAAACCTGCTTTTTTGATTGTTTTTTATAGATATTTGTACCGTAAAAAAAGGAATGATTAATTATTTTTTTGGGTAAATTTGGAGGATATAGTCTAATCATTTCAACCCTGTACTTTGGCGCTGTAAATTTTTGCATAAAAATAGTATGACTCCCTCCTAAATCTATGTCCAAAATCTACCGACGCTCCGTATATACCTCATCGAAGGCGGGCAACAAACAAGACCAAGGAAGTTTCCAAATTTGCGTTGTACATTTGTGGCTCGATTTATGCTTTTAATATGTAGGCGTTCTTTATGTCCATATACTTAATGTGACCGATTGGGTATAAGGAACGTTTTAACGGCCTAAGTATTCCCCCAAATTGGTGCTGAATGCTTTAGCAAATACCCACACGAATTAGCAACAAATAATTTTATGGCAAAAAAACGCGTATTAGTAACCGGTGGTGCCGGTTTTTTGGGCTCGCACCTCTGCGACCGCATGTTAAAAGAGGGGCATCACGTGATTGCGATGGACAACCTCCTAACGGGTAGCCTCGATAATATCGAACACCTGTTTAAAGAAAAGGACTTTGAATATTACCACCACGACATTACCAAATTTATCCATATCCCTGGAAAACTGGATTATATTCTTCAATTTGCTTCACCAGCAAGCCCGATTGATTACCTTCAAATGCCGATCCAAACCCTCAAGGTAGGTGCTTTGGGTACACACAATTGTTTAGGGTTGGCGAAGGAAAAAGGCGCACGTATCTTGGTTGCTTCTACCTCGGAAGTCTATGGCGACCCGTTGGTGCACCCGCAAGTGGAGGAGTATTGGGGCAATGTAAACCCAGTTGGGCCACGTGGTGTATATGACGAAGCCAAGCGTTATTTGGAGGCCATCACTATGGCATACCATAATTTCCATCAGGTAGAAACGCGCATTATACGCATTTTCAATACTTATGGCCCGCGTATGCGCGTGAACGATGGCCGTGTATTGCCTGCATTTTTTAGCCAAGCCATCCGTGGCGAGGGGCTTACGGTGTTCGGTGATGGTTCACAAACCCGTTCTTTCTGTTATGTGGACGATTTGGTGGAAGGTATCTACAGGTTGTTGCTCAGCGATTACCATCTTCCAGTAAATATAGGTAATCCTTCCGAAATTACGATGATGCAATTTGCACACGAAGTATTGGATTTGGTAAAGAACCCAAAAGCATTTATTGATTATCGGCCATTGCCACAGGACGATCCGAAGCAACGCCAGCCCGATATAACCAAAGCACGTACGCTCCTTGGTTGGGAACCCAAATTCGACCGCGAACAAGGTTTGAAAATCACGTATGAGTATTTCAAAAAAGTAGTCACTGTATAAGCCTTCTCATAAACGATCATGTTCAAATCCATACTTATCACCGGCGG
>JAAFHO010000265.1:5629-7490 GCA_013297575.1 Chitinophagales bacterium | reverse complement strand
GGGCCTTAAACGCCGCCAGCGTGTAGAACCGGAATTTAGTTTGGCAGCCATGATCGACGTTATTTTCCTGTTGCTCATGTTTTTCATGCTGACCTCCAAGTTCGTCACCCCAAATGCACTAAATCTCTCGCTGCCTTCCAGCAGTTCCACCACGATGGCATCACCGTCGTTGGCTATATCCATTGATGCTCAAAGTAATTTTTATTTTGAAACCGATGGTAAAACCACTAAAATTGCACGTGAGCGCCTACAGGCATCGCTAGAAACTAAAATGAAATCAATGGGGAAAACACCTGATAATACAACGATTACTGTTGTAGCAGAAAAATCAGTCCCTATCAACGATGTTGTTTTTATCTTGGATATTGCTAATAAACTAAAGGTAAAAACGATATTAGCAACTGATCCAGATTCAGCGCCTGCCCCAAAACCTAAATAAAAGTGGATTTTGTATGTATCTTTTGCAGTGCTTGCATCCTAGATACTTAACTAATACACTCACACTCAAATCACTGTACATAATATGTCGTACGTAGCAGCTCAAGTTTTGGAAGCCAAGGAAAGTGAAAATCGTGTAAAAGGCACGGTGTTAAGCCTTCTTTTACACATTCTTTTGGCTTTGTTACTCTATTTTTATAAGTTTGGAGGTGGTGATATCGCCACTGAACCACCTACGATTGCCATTGAATTGGAATGGGGTGGTGGCGGCGATAATGCTGCAAAAGGAGAACCCGATAAAGGTATGAATGATGATTATACCCCACCCGGCGAAGCGGAACCAACTCCCGTTCCCCCTTCACCAGCGGTAACGCCTCCTACACCTGCTCCGGTTTCTAAACCCGAACCAACCAAAGCAACGCCTCCTTCAACACCAACAACCGAAGATCCAAATGTTGCTGCTTTGCGCAAACAACAAGAAGATCAACGTAAAAGAGATCAAGAAGCCGCGCGTCAGCGTGCCGTAGAAGATCAAGCCCGACAAGCAGCAGCAGATGCCGCAGAAAAGGCGCGTCAGGAAGAGGCTGCCCGTAAAGCAAAAATAAAAAACCAAGCAGGTGGTGCATTCGGTGGTAAACCTGGCGGCACAGGTCAAGGTGCTGGCGGTGGTGGCAAACCGGGCAATGGCGGTACTCCAAACGGTACTGGCGATAATCCTTTTGGTAAAACAGGCGGTTCTGGTGGTGGCTCCGGCGGTGGCACAGGTACTGGTACCGGTGTTTCTATCGGTGGCGGCTTAGGCGGCCGCGAAGTCCGTTTTCGCCCAACTATTCGAGATAATTCACAAGATGTAGGTAAAGTAGTAGTAGAAGTATGCGTGGATAGCGATGGTAATGTTGTTTCCTCCAATTATATACTTAAAGGATCTACTTCCCAAAGCACTACACTGCGTACCATAGCAGAAAGAGAAGCAAAAAAATTCAAATTTAAAGCCTCTGATTCACCAAAAGATTGTGGCACTATTGCCTTCAATTTCACATTACAATAAATGAAGCATTCCATAGATATTGAGTACAACTCCACCATGGAGCCAATTACCTATCCTGAATATGGTCGTTCCATACAGGGTTTGTTGCGCCATGCGTGTACCATTGAGGATGATTACCGCCGCCAAAAAACAGTGGAAACCATCGTTAATATGATGCAATTGCTCACACCAAATACACGGGGTATTGAAGATTATCGCGAAAGACTTTGGAACCATGCTTTTGCCATCACCGAAAATAAATTAAATGTAACGCCTCCAAAAGGTATTACAATCCGTACTGATCAAGAGCGTCCTGGGCCAGAGCCAGTACCTTATCCTGTTCCTAATTTACGCTTTAGACATTATGGATCTAGTATCCAAAAATTGATTGCTAAA
>JAAFHO010000265.1:0-5619 GCA_013297575.1 Chitinophagales bacterium | reverse complement strand
ACTTGTAGAGGTCATTGCTTCTTATATGAAATTGGCCTATAAAACATGGAACAAAGAACATTATGTCAGCGACGACATCGTTAAAGAAGATTTGGTAAGCCTTAGCGATGGATTATTGGAACTACATGAAGGCCATAATTCATTGGATACGCTTTCCATGCATGCCCATAAACAAGCAAAAGAACGCCCCTCTACTCAACAACGTACTAAAACGCCCAGCACTAAACGATCTGGTACGGGTAGTATTAGCAAAAATAAACGCTCAAGTCCCACAGGTAAAGCATCGGGCGGTAGCGGGAATTACAAAAGAAAAAGATAGCATTTCCAATAAAAGATGGTATAATGCCTGTCTAAATTAATCTTTAACATAAGTTGATATGATTCAGACAGAAAATGTGCCACAATGTTATTTTTTTATTAAAAATACGGCCAAACGATTGATATTCAGTCGTTTGGCCGTGTTTGTTTAATCTTTAAAACATTAAAATATATTATTTATATGCAAAAAAACTTGCTATTTTTTCTGCTTTTTTGTAATACTGTTATTTTTGGACAAACAGAAAAACCACCTCCACGCTTAGTCGTTGGTATTGTTGTGGATCAAATGCGCTACGATTTTCTTTATCGTTATTCCAATCAATATGGTAACGATGGATTCAAACGACTACTGCGTGAAGGTCTATCTTGTGAAAATACACACTACGATTATATCCCAACTTATACGGGACCCGGCCACGCCTGCATTTATACAGGAACTGGCCCTGCCGGAAATGGTGTAATTGCTAATGAATGGTGGGATCCGCAATGGGGCAAACATAGGTATGTAACTACGGATACTACGGTAAAACCTGTCGGTACTTTAGAAAAATCGGGGAAGCATTCTCCTGCTGTTTTATTGAGTACAACGGTCACTGATGAGTTGCGCTTATCCAATAATTTCAAATCAAAAGTGGTAGGTATTTGCCTCAAAGACCGTGGAAGTATATTGCCCGCCGGACATATTCCTAATGCTGCTTACTGGTTTGATGATAAAGCGGGCAATTGGATTACGTCTAGTTTTTATCCAGATTCCTTGGGGCTTCCCTCTTGGGTAAAATCGTTTAATGCACAGAAATACCCCGAAAAATTCTGTGAAAAAATTTGGACAAAAAGACCCGGAATTACTTACGAAGAAAGTTTTGCAGGTTGGGCAAATAAATACGATAAGGCCAAATACGCGGCAAGTTTATCCGGTGGTTTTCCGCATAACCTGCCCGCACTACGGAAAACAAACGGCTTGGGCATTATCCGATTTACGCCCTATGGTAACACCCTCACCCTCAATTTTGCCTTAATGGCATTGGATAGTATGCAACTTGGAACGGATCAATATACTGATTTTCTTTGCCTCAGTTTTTCTTCTACGGATTACGCTGGTCATCAGTTTGGTATCCATGCGGAAGAAACGGAAGACATTTACATAGGACTTGATCGCGATATTGCACGTTTGTTAAAAGTATTGGATGAAAAGTATGGTAAAGACAATGTGTTGGTTTTCCTCACTGCCGATCATGGCGGAACTGAAACACCCGTTCATTTGACCGATATTGGTATCCCGGCTGGAGTCCTCAAGGAAAGTAAAATTGATTCAACATTAAGTGCGCATTTGGCAATGGTATTTAAAGATTCGTCCGATTTGATCTACGAAATTTCCAACCAACAAATTTGGTTCAAAACCTCTAAAACGATTACTAAAGACGATATGCTAAAGGTAAGTAAGGAGTGGTTAGAAAAACAAAAGGGGATTTATGCTGTACATACACGAAAAGAAATCATGGAATTACCTACTGATTATTTTTATGCTGCACCTTTGCGCAGAGGCATTCATCCCAAAAGATCGGGTGATTTGTTCTTTCAATTGGATCCCAATTGGCATCCAGACGATAGTTTTTTTGGTATAGGCGGCGCAACACACGGCTCCTCTTATGCTTATGATACACATGTGCCTTTATTATGGTATGGTAGTGGTATCAAACACGGTAATTTGTATGCGCCAATATCGGTCAGCGATATTGCACCTACTTTATCTGCTTTTTTAAAAATTATGGAACCTAGCGCTTCCACCGGAAAGGTAATTGAACAAATTTTTGTAAAATAATGAGGTCTATTTTTTTTATTTTTTTGTTTGCCACCTGTTTTTTAGGTGCTCAAAAACCTTCACCAGCACAGTTGGAATGGCATGCCACTGAACTTTATCTTTTTCTCCATTTTGGTCCAAATACATTTACTGATATGGAATGGGGCTTGGGTACGGAGACCGAAGATATGTTCAATCCTACCAATTTAGATTGCGACCAATGGTGTACTGTTGCGAAAAGTGCAGGTGCTAAAGGCTTGATCATTACAGCGAAGCACCATGATGGATTTTGTTTGTGGCCTTCCGCTTTTAGCAAACACACCGTTCGGGAATCAAAATGGAAAGATGGGAAAGGAGATGTACTGCGCGAATTATCCAATGCTTGTAAACGTAATGGCCTTAAATTGGGGCTGTATCTGAGTCCATGGGATCGAAACCATCCTAAATACGGCACATCGGAATATAACGACATTTATATCAAAACAATGACAGAATTGATGACCCAATATGGCGATTTATTCGAGTTTTGGTGGGATGGAGCCAATGGCGAAGGCCCGAATGGCAAACGACAAGTATATGATTTTCATCGTTTTGAGCAGGAGGCTGTCAAAATGCAACCAAACGCTGTAATTTTTAGCGATATTGGTCCTGGTTGTCGTTGGGCAGGAAATGAACAAGGGACAATAGGCGAAACCAACTGGTGTATGCTGGATACCGCAGGTTTTAAGAGAGGGGAGGGGGGACCACCAACGGATACCTTGCAAACTGGTAATTTCAATGGTAAAAATTGGATACCAGCAGAATGCGATGTCAGTATTCGCCCAGGTTGGTTTTATCACGAGGCAGAGGACAGTAAAGTAAAAACTCCGGAGCAGATTTGGTCTATTTATTTAAGATCGGTCGGTCATGGCGCCAATTTGATTTTAAACGTGCCACCCGATCGTAGCGGGCGTATTCATCCTATTGATTCGGCTCATTTAGCGGAATTTGGTCGCCTTAAAACACAAAGAACAAAGGATAATCTTGTTCAATCTGGTGTATTGGGTGGTCAAAAGCAAGTTGGAACTGCGGTATTATTTGATCGTAATCCAAAGACTTATATGAGGATGCCTAAACAGAAAAACTTACAGTATATTGAATTGAAATTGACTAGTTTAGGGGTAAATCGCTTTTTCAAAGTGCAGGAATACCTTGGTGACGGGCAATTCGTATCTGCTTTTGAAGTACAAGGCTATGATACAACGGCACATCAATGGATCAGTTTGTATAAAGGTAGTACTATCGGATCTCGTCGATTGATTCCATTGCCCGATGAATTTAAGACAGATCGGTTAAGGTTAGTTGTCTTGAGTACGCGGTCTGGTGTTCGGGCTAAAATCAGCGAAATTGCTGTGTTTCGGTAATTAAAATCTCGTAAATTAATATACCCTTAATACTACTTTCACATACGCTTTGCTGAGAGTAGAACTACATTTGCGCCAACAAAAAACAACAAGAAGCCGTTTTTCTTGTTTTACATTAATTAAATGCCTTTTTATTGGCAGACTATATGGTCTGTTCAAGTCCAAAGCAATTTATGAGCGAAAATACAGTATCTAAAAAAATTCTTATTGTTGACGATGAACCCGATATCATTGAGTTCTTACAGTACAACCTTAAGAGAGAGGGCTTTAAAGTTTTTTCGGCCAATGATGGTCGCCAAGCCATAACGATTGCAGAGGCAGAAAGACCCGATTTGATTATTCTGGATATAATGATGCCAGAGTTAGATGGTGTGGAAACTTGCCGTATTTTACGATCCAAAAAGGATTTTGATAATGTCCCAATTGCTTTTCTTACTGCACGAGATGAGGATTTTTCCCAAATTACAGCGTTGGATGTTGGCGGAGACGACTATATCACTAAACCGATAAAACCACGCGTTTTAATCAGTCGAATTGGTGCCTTGTTACGCCGTTCTGGTCAGACAGGTAAAGAAGATGACCAAGAGATTATTGAAATCCACGATATTAAAATTGATAAACAAAAGGTATTGGTCTTTCGGGCCAATGAAAGTATCGAATTTACCCGCCGCGAGTTTGAAATATTGTGGTTGTTGGCATCAAAACCGGGTAGGGTATTTACGCGAGAGGAAATATTTGACAAAATTTGGGGTAACGATGTTATTGTAGGTAATCGTACGATTGATGTACATATAAGAAAATTACGGGAAAGATTAGGAGAAAATTATATAAAAACCTTGAAAGGAATAGGTTATAAATTCGAGTTCTAAAAATAAATGTTTAAAAATCAAACACCCGGACAATTGTCGCTTTTTGCGGCATTTACGTCTGCGGCTTCTATTTCGGCAGTAGTCATAGGATTATCCTTGTTTGGATTGCTTGCGGTATCTATTAAAGGTATTTTGTTGCTGTTTGGTATGGTTTTGGTCATTGACTATTATGCTAATTACTACTTTGTTCGTCACTATCTATACCGGAAAATTAAATTGATCTATAAGGTTATTCATCGCCATAAGATGTCGGGAGAGTTTAATTCCGGAAAGGTAGAGATGAGTCGCCAAATATTAAGTGATGTAGAACGGGAGGTAGATGAGTGGGCCGAAAAAAACGCAAAAGAATACGAGGAGATGGAAAAACTCGCAACGTATCGCCGCCGCTTTATTGGCGATGTATCGCATGAGTTAAAAACGCCTATTTTTAATATACAAGGATTTATTTATACACTTTTAGATGGTGCGATGGAAGATCCGGAGGTGCGTACACAGTACTTGAATCGTGCTGCTAAAAATGTTGATCGACTTCAGGCCATTGTAGAAGACTTAGAAACGATCAATAAGTTAGAATCGGGTCAAATGGCACTTGATTTGAGAGAATTTGACATATTTGAATTGGCAAGTGAGGTGTTTAGCGACTTAGAAATGCGCGCTAAAGATCGCAATACCCGCTTAATTTTTAAAGAAGGGGCAGATAAGCATTTTCAGGTGCGTGCCGACAAAGAAAGCATCCATCAAGTACTCGTTAACTTGATCCATAATTCGATTAAGTATAGCCCGGAAGGAGGTACAACTAAAGTAAGTTTCTACGATATGGAATCGTATGTATTGGTAGAAGTAAGTGATAGTGGCTTAGGTATTGCTGCGGAACACTTGCCGCACGTTTTTGACCGTTTTTATCGAATAGATAAAAGTCGATCACGAGATGCTGGAGGCACTGGTCTAGGTCTTTCAATAGTAAAGCATATCATTGAGGCGCACAAGCAAACCATTAATGTGCGTAGTACACCAGGGCAAGGATCGACATTTGGATTTACGCTAGAAAAAGCCTAAATTTGTATAAAAAGCGTAAATGCTTAGCCCACTCCCATTTCGGTCAAAAAAGGTCAATTTTCGGCCATACTTCGCCGTTTTCTTCGCCCGATGCGCTGCATCGAACTCAAAAAAGCGGCTCGTCTGACCAAAAATTGCCTACTTTTTTGACTCGAAACCGTTGGGCTAAGTATTT
>JAAFHO010000267.1 GCA_013297575.1 Chitinophagales bacterium | reverse complement strand
GGTGGCAATGAGTCCTTTATGGTGTTTGAGGATCAATTCCTTATCAATACGCGGGTATTTGCCGTATAAACCCTCGATAAAACCCATTGAGGAGAGTTTGACCAGGTTTTTGTAGCCTTCGGGATTTTTGGCCAATAGCAATTGGTGAAAACGCTTGTCTTTATCTTCTTTGGTAAATGTTTTTCGGTGGCGGTCGGTCACTACATAAAATTCGCAACCAACAATGGGTTTTACGCCTTCGTGTTTGGCGGCTTCTGCCACAAATTGGAACACCCCGAACATGTTGCCGTGGTCGGTAATAGCGATACCTTTCATGCCATCGGCGGCGGCTTTTTTGTACAAAGCGGGAATGCTCGCCGCGCCGTCGAGGAGAGAGAACTGGGTATGGCAGTGGAGGTGTGCGAAATTAGGCATATCTATGGAACTGGTGTGGTGCAAAATTACGCTTTTATCAGGGATTTTAGGTGGAGAAGTTTTCCACAATATTGAAGGTTTGCATTTTTGAAAATTTCTCCTAATAACAAAATTTTTTTTCAATCACTTTTGGAATGTCAGTGTGACTGCGAGTCCAATGTCGTCAACTTAAGCGCACAAGAAAGTATAAAATCGATGAAGTACTTCATTCCAGCATTGTTCCTAGCACACACAAAAAAAATAAGTCGCCCCGATCTACATCGGAGCGACCCACAAACAAACTCATATTTATAAAAACCTTTCTACTTATGCTCATATTGAATATTGGCAACTTATTTGGCTTGCACCATTGTCGCCGGATTTTCAGGTTTAGCAGGAACGTTTTCCCACTCTTCACCTTCAATCTTTACTGCTGAAGTTGCCTTCACTGTACGGGTAGTTGTTGGGACAAGACCAAGGATGGAATTGCCTTCGATACCGTTAGTGATATAGTCTTTTGACCAATTTACGCTGTATTCTTTGATGGTTACTTCGAGGTTCTCGTCGATAGTAGCCGCCGCGAGTGATGTTGGGTTAACCCCAGCAATGCAACGTGTTGCTACGAAATTACCTGCTTTGTCAAAAACAGTGATATTGTATGTTTTGTACTGGTGCGCAAAATTGCGACCTGTATTGTAAATTACTGCGTAGTGGTTAGGTGTTTCCAAAGCCGCTATTGGTTCTGGATAAACTGGCATGCGATTTTCGCGGGCATTATCTTCCAATGTTGGAAGAAACTCGTAATATTCCCAAGCGAGACGCTTTGCTTTTTCAACCGGTGCATTTGCGGCACGGCTTTCCAATTGGCCTTGAAGTTCCGCTTCGCTAAGCGAGTAAGGCAATGTAGCCTTAGGGAACTGCTGAAGGAAACCTTGGAAGGTAGTATCTTGTGCTTGAGCAGCAAGAGTAACAAAAACCGCGACGATGAGCAAAATTACCTTTTTCATAATTTTTTCGATTAAATGGTGTATTCTATGAGTGAACGGATTAAATGATAATGTAACGGTTGCGAAAACAATGCCAAAAATAATACGACCATCTACCCAATACGTGGTATTTACCCAAAAAAATAATGCCTAGCGAAAAACACATTTCGCTAGGCATTGATAATCAATTAGTTATGAAAAAATTATTTTTTTTTACTTTTTTCTTATTTTTTTTCTTTTGATGCTTTTCCGGTCGCTTTTTTAGCAGGAGCGGCCGCTGAAGTACCGGGAACGGTTGGCATCATGCCCGCCATAGAGTCGCGTACGAATGTACCCCATGTGAGGTTATTACCACCTTCTTTGTGTGCCAATGCTTTTTCGATGGTCATATTAGCGGCGTTTTCTACTACCCACTCAAAATTGGCTTCACCTACTGAATTAACATCGGCATCTGGTGCTGGATTGCAAAAATCAATCGCATACGGAACGCCATCGCGGATCGCAAACTCCACCGTATTGAAATCATAACCAAGCGCATGGTTGATACGCAATACCAAATCGTGCATTTCGTCGCGTTTGGCTTTGCCAACATGTTTAAAATCGGCTACATAACGGAGGTGGTGCGGATTGCGTGGCTCATAGTCCATAATCCTTACGTATTTACCACCAAGGCAGTAGCACCGGAAATAAGAATCAAACTCGATGGCTTCTTGTAGCATCATAACGAGGGTATCTGTTTCGTTGTATGCCGTGAAAAACTCATCGTAATTATTGATTTTATAGACGCTTTTCCAGCCGCCGCCAGAGTGCGGCTTCATATATAATGGAAAACCACCGAGGTATTCGATCATACGCTCCCAATCAAGGGGATATTTCAAGTTACGGAAGCTCTGCCCCGATGTGTCCGGTGGCATTTCTTTGGACGGGAGGAGAATGGTTTTTGGAACGTGTACACCTATTTTGGTAGATAAACAGTTGTTGAAAAACTTTTCATCCGCACTCCACCAAAAGGGGTTATTGAGGATAGCAGCACCGTTTAAGGCCGCATTTTTCAAATATGCCCTATAAAAAGGGACATCTTGACTGATCCGATCAATCATTACCGCATACGGAGTTGGCTCGCCTTGCATCAATTCATCCACAAGGGTGCGCTCTGCATATACGTTTTTAATGTTTTTTGAATTAACCCGTTGGACAAAAGCCTCTGGGAATGAGTTTTCCTTGCCATGCAAGATGCCGATCTTTTTCATATTTTTGCCTGATTAATGTTTTGTCTAAGCGACAAAACTACTTACAGTTATTGCTTTCGTCAAACTTTTTGGCAAAAAAAATTAATTGGAAGGTTGATTTGGGAAAATAGGTGGTTTTTTTTGTGCAAATATGGCTCGGTTATAGGTGTAAGCACGAATATGAAACATGAATACGAATACGATACAAACACGATACGAATACGATAGGGTTGGCACCCTATGCTGGATATGACGCCCCTTTGGGGCTGGGATTGTGTTTTTGGGTAAAGAGATTGTACTACTGATTTATTTCATTGTTTTTTGCGTTTATACAAATAGCCGCCTCGGACTACGAGATAGCTATCTATATAATAAAGTGCCTAGACTATGTCCACTTTGTATTTATAACCGAGATCCAATGAATTACTGCTCTATTTTACGAAATTTCTGTGTGATAACTTCTTGACCAGCAGTAACGCGCAATACATAATTGCCTTCAGATAAAGTACCGACCGGAATTTGCATATCTGTTTGCTCTGCTGGGAAAATACCTTCTGTAATGATGCGACCTATTAGATCAATCACTTGCCAATTGGCTTCGGTTTGGAAAGCCTCTTCCAATCGCACATTCATCGTAGAAGTAGTTGGTGTAGGATAAAGCACTACATTGCCTACTTTACCAAATACAACACTAACAACCGGGCTGTACGAGAACTGACCATCAAAATCCACCTGCTTTAAACGGTAGAAGTTGGTACCACGCAGCGGCTTTTCGTCGGTGTAAGTGTAATCTTGTTGTGTTAAAGAAGTACCTGCGCCTTTTATTGCACCGATTTGTGTGAATGCACGACCGTCGTTGCTGCGCTCGATGGCGAAGTAGGCGTTGTTTTTTTCGGTGGCGGTAGTAAAGGAGAGGAGGCAGGAGGTTGCATGTTTTTTAGCAGAAAATTTATCTAAAGCAATCGGTAAAATAGTCGCTGCGATTACTTTAAAATCATCAATACGATAATTAGGAACTGCTGTTACACAACCATCATTGTTGTTTGTTGTCCATGTCCACCGTACCTGTAGATTTGTTTGGTTTTCTGCGACTGTCGGGATCATTTCTGAAGTGAAGAGTGACCATGCACTAGTTGTCGTAGGAGTACTGTAGGTAATTTGATTCCAATTTGATCCATCATTGCTCCATTCTAAAGTGACGGGTACATTAAATGCAGCAGTTCTACGATGCCCAAAACTAATCGTAAGTTCTTGTTTACCGACAGTATTTATACCAGCCACAGTTACACTTCTGTTTTGGTTGTTGGGCTGACAGTTTGCCATAAATAAATTTTGTGCTCCAGATGCACCTGAATAATCAGAAGGTATATTGTTTAGCAACTGCGTGGTTGTTGAGGTACTAGACCAATTGCTCAGAAGTCCTAGTGATGCAACACCATCAAAATTTTGAGTGTAAAATGCTGTTTGAGCAAAACTTGAACAATATAAAAGTAACAAAAGTGTAATCGTGTAAAAGTATTTCATTGAAAATATGGTTATAAATTGAGAAAACAGGATGAGTTCCATAAACATTGCTAAAGCGAATATTAGGAACTAAAACAACAATAGCCACCCCGAAACCCGAGATGGCTATTGTTATTGATCTATTGAACAGGCATAAATTATTTTTCTATTTTGCGAAATTTCTGTGTAATAACTTCTTGACCAGCAGTAACGCGCAATACATAATTGCCTTCGGATAAAGTACCGACCGGAATTTGCATTTCTGTTTGCTCCGCTGGGAAAATACCCTCTGTAACTACACGACCTACTAGATCAATCACTTGCCAATTGGCTTCGGTTTGGAAAGCCTCTTCCAAACGAACATTCATGGTAGAAGTAGTTGGTGTTGGATACAGCACTACATTGCCTACTTTACCAAAAACAACACTCACAACTGGGCTGTACGAGAATTGACCATCAAAATCCACCTGCTTTAAACGGTAGAAGTTGGTACCACGCAGCGGCTTTTCGTCGGTGTAAGTGTAATCTTGTTGTGTTAAAGATGTACCTGCGCATTTTACTTCACCGATTGATGTGAATGTACGTCCGTCGCTGCTGCGCTCAATGGCGAAGTAGGCGTTGTTTTTTTCTGTGGCGGTGGTGAAGGAGAGGAGGGTGGAGGTACGGCGATTAGTGGCTTCAAATGATGATAGTTGTATGGGCAGAGTGGTAGATGTATATCTAACCGTAACCATATCAAAACGCAAAGTACCAGTTGTGCCATAGGTACTTGTTGAGCGAGATGCGAGATAATTGTTTGCAACTGGATCAAATTCAGAAACAACCCTAAAGGCAAAATTGGGATTATTGTCACACCCATTAATCGCAGAGAAATTACCCGAACGATTATTATACCAAGTATCGCCAGTACCCGTAGCCGCTGGTGTAAAAGTAAATTGTTCTGCATCAACCCAAGTGGGTGTACCCGCAGTGTTGTCTAAAGTATATTGTAATCTTATCGTATTTGCAGCGGTATTGGAGTGCCTCTGATCCCAAGAAACTGTAATTCCAAAATATCCTGTTGTATTAATATTAAACTGTACCCCTGCTGTTTTGTTATTCGTTCCTGTAGCTGGATAAGTTGTCGTATTATAAGCAGAACCCGGAGTAGTTGGATCACTAGAACCCGCACCACTTGCATAAGTAACAGAAGTACCTCCAACTAAAGATAATGTACCAACCCCTGTTGAAGGAGTGGCATTTGAGGCATTAAAATTCCATTGAGTCAGAATGGTTTGTCCATTTACTTCAATAGCTAAGTACACAAAAATTAAGAGAATGGTAAATAATTGTTTCATATTTAATGAATTAAAATTATAAATTAGTAAAACAATTTGATCTATTGAATTACTTTGGAGAAAATAAATACAAAGGTATGGCCGCCGTAACCCGACTAGCCAACAATGATATTAAGTCTATGTGAAAAGAATACTTGAATGCTGTTTTTGAAGTTTTTAGGCATAAAAAAAGCCGCTTTAGACGTGTCTAAAGCGGCTTTTTTTATGCTACACTCGTTTATTTTATCCGAGATTGAACACCAAAATAAAGTTTTAATGATCAATACCTTATTTCCTAAATTGCTGTGTTATCACTTTTTGTCCATCTGTCAAGCGAAACACATAGACGCCTTCACTTAAGGTATTTACAGGGATTCGTTGTTCTATTTGCTCCGCAGCAAAGACACCATTCCCTAATATACGCCCCATCATGTCTATGATCTCCCATTGGGCATCAGTATCGAATGATTGCTCCAAGCGTATATTAACCATATCAGCCACGGGGGTTGGATATAAAGTTATACCACTTGTTTGCCCGAATTGTACCCGTAGTATGGAGCTGTATGCAAACTTATTATCAAAATCCACCTGTTTCAGGCGGTAGTAATTGATACCGCGAAGTGGCGTTTCATCTGTAAAAGTATAGTCTTGTGGTGTTAAAGAGGTACCTGCGCCTTTTACTTCACCAATTTTTTTGAAGGTGAGTCCATTTCCACTCCGCTCAATATCAAAATAAGCATTATCCCGTTCAGTGGCCGTTGTAAAGGAGAGTAAAATGGAATTTGAACTACTTTTGGCTAAAAAACGATCAAGACTAATAGGTAAAGCACCTGCGTTTACTGTCCAATTTGCCGGAGCGGTAATGGAGCCACTACCTTTGTACTTGCCAGAAGCAGCAGAAGTCCCGAGTATAACAGAATTAGTTGGATTACTGCCTCCTAAGGAACCAATGTCGTTGAAGGAACCGTAGATGTCAAATAAATATCATCATTTGCTGCTATGTTCAGATTTGTACCAGAAAGTGTACCTACATCAACAACACTTATGGCCCCTGAAGCACTTGTTCCTCTGAAAATTACTTTATCTCCTACGGCAAGCCCCCCGGCTGGTGCCGTCCAAGTAACCTCCCCTTCATTTAAGTCTGGATAATTACCATTAACTGAACTCCATTCATTATCAGTGAGATAATAGACAGCCCCACCAGAAATCGGTGCTGTGGCCTGTAATACAATGGTGTCCCAGCTGGTATTATACCCAATAATTGTTAAGCCCGAACATTGAGCATGTACCTTGCCTACGGTAATAAGTAATGCAAAAAAAAGTGCGATTTGTAGTTTAAATTTCATAATCGTGTGTTTAAAGAAACGCTAAAACAGTATTCTATTATAATGTATTAAAAGTAAAACAAAGATTCTTTACCAAAGGTTTAACGCTATAAATCCCCTGGCAGCATTTTCGTCGCCTTAGCCCCCAATTCCCTGATCTTTTCTGCTTTCCCAATCAAAGTATCGCCTGGTCTTGTTGCCGAACTTAATTTGTTCATCGCATCTCCATAGGCTTGGTGCGCTTGGTCAAGTCGGGTGCCAATTGTACGTAAATCATCTACAAAAGTAACGAATTTATCGTAGAGTAGGCCGCTTTGCCGTGCGATTTCCTGTACAGAGCGGTTTTGTTTTTCTTGTTTCCACAAGTGCGCCACCGTGCGCATGGTAGCCAACAAACTACTAGTGGTAACCAACACAATATTCCGATCCAAGGCATCCGAAAACAGTCGCGCATCGGCTTGGGTGGCCGCTGTGAGTGCCGATTCCAAGGGGATAAACAATAACAAGTAATCAGGCGAGTTAATTTCAGGTAGATTTTGGTAGTTTTTACCGCTTAAATCATTCACGTGTGCGCGAATGCTTTCAATATGTGCTTTTAGGTGTTTCTCCTTTTGTGTGGAATCGGGGTCATTATAAAAACGCTCAAACGCGGTGAGCGATACTTTAGAGTCAATAATGAGTTGTTTGTTATCGGGTAATTGTATAATAAAATCGGG
>JAAFHO010000264.1 GCA_013297575.1 Chitinophagales bacterium | reverse complement strand
AGATGGGCTTTTGGAAGCAGGTGAGCGTTTTTACGAAAAAAATGGCTACCCGTTGTACAGCAGCCACATGCTCGATCTTTCCGAAGAACCATTGCACGAGAATATCGAAATATGTGCAAAATACTTCGAGCGTATGACCAAAATGGGCATGACCCTCGAAATCGAATTGGGCGTAACCGGCGGTGAAGAAGATGGCGTTGATAATTCAGATGTGGATTCCGCAAAATTATACACGCAGCCTTCAGAAGTGGCGTATGCATATGAAACTTTGCGGAAAATATCGCCAAACTTTACCATTGCTGCTGCTTTTGGTAATGTACACGGCGTATATAAGCCAGGTAACGTAAAACTACAACCTATTATCCTCAAAAATTCACAAGAGTATATTCGGGAAAAATATAGTTTGGAAGGCAAAACACCAGTTAATTTTGTGTTCCATGGTGGTTCAGGTTCGTCGCAGCAAGAAATCCGCGAAGCCATTGAATACGGTGCAATCAAAATGAATATTGATACAGATATGCAATGGGCATACTGGGAAGGTATCCGTAATTTCTATGAATCGAAAAAAGGTTACCTTCAAGGTCAAATCGGTAATCCAGAAGGTGACGACAAGCCCAACAAGAAATTTTACGATCCACGTGTTTGGTTGCGCGAGGGCGAAAAAACTTTTGTTACGCGCTTAAAGCAAGCATTTGAAGATTTGAATTGCGTTGGTAAAAACGCCTAGGATATTATAAATTATGTTACGAGGGAGTAATTGAGCAGATTTGTTTTTGCTTAATTACTCCCTTTTTTGTGTTATATATGTCAAGAATTTGTTCAAAACATTCTTCCTTTTGTTTGTCCCATTGATCTGTGTTGTGCTGTGATAAGATGCCTTTGGGGGGCTTCAATATTTTCCATATAAGTTTCTTTAGTTTTATTTTTTGGAAAGTTGACAACTTTTTTCAAACCACCAAAGGATTGGTGCTAAAGTGTCGTCAAAGCGAGTGCATTCCTAATGCCGTTTACCGTAATACATAGTTTTATACCGTAACTAAGTCAATTGTAATACTAGCCGTAATCTCATTACTTAGTTTTTAAATTTAAACGCAAAATATTTTTCACTCGCCTGATGTCAAATCAGAATCGGGCTTATTTTTTATTTTTAATATCTACCAGTATGACAAAATTTTCAGTTTTTATTGCCATTGTACTCACTTTTTGGTGTTTTTTTTCTTGCAAAGAAATCTTGCCAAAGGGCCTAGATGACGACCAAATCTTAGACGGCACGGTAGAGGGGCTTACCGAGGCAGAATTAATTCAGTTCGAACGAGGCGACGAGGCTTTTCGAGAAGTTTTTGTTAAGGAAACGGGGCTGGGACCTTCGTTTGTAACCGCGAGTTGTATCAGTTGCCATGCAGGTGACGGGAAAGGGCATCCATTTACCACTTTAACACGATTTGGTCAGCCAGATGAATTGGGCAATCAGTTCATGCATCTGGGTGGCCCGCAGTTGCAAAACAGGTCTTTGCCGGGTTATGAACCCGAAATTATCCCATTAGGAGCAACTTTTGCAAAATTTACACCACCTGCAAACACAGGACTGGGCTATCTGGAATACGTCAGCGATGCGGATATTCTTGCTATGGCCGATCCCAATGATGATGACAAGGATAATATTTCGGGTGAGCCCAATTACGGACACATTCCTGATTATTTGACTAAAAAACCTGATGCCATTCCCAAAAATGATAAATATATCCTGCGCTTTGGCAAAAAAGCAGCTGCTTATAATCTTTTGCACCAAACCGCAAATGCCTACAATCAAGATATGGGTATTACATCTAGTTATGAATCCATTGATGCTTTCACGCTTAAGGAGATTGAGCCAGAAATTACCGTTAATAAACTCAACGACGTGGTATTTTATTTAGAAACATTGAAAGCGCCAATTCAACGCAATACGAATGACCCAATTATTCAAAATGGCTTAATGGTATTTAAAGAAATAGGCTGCGAAAAGTGCCATAAACAGACTTTGAAAACAGGGAAAGCACCGATTGATGTACTTTCAGAAAAAGAGTTTCATCCATATACTGATCTGTTGTTACACGATATGGGTAGCGGGCTGGATGATGGCTATACAGAAGCGTCAGCAAAGACTTACGAGTGGCGTACGCCTCCACTTTGGGGCCTAGGGCTGTCATCTGATTCGCAGGGCGGTGCTTATTACTTGATGCACGATGGTAGGGCGCGCAGTATTGAAGCGGCCATTTTGCTACATGGTGGTGAAGCACTTTTCACTAAAACAAAGTACGAATCGCTTTCGGAGAGCGAAAAAGCAGCACTCATCACCTTTCTAAACTCACTTTAATATGAAATATACACTTGTAATTTTTTTGCTTGGGTTGTGTTCTTTTTTGAATGGGCAAGCAAGTAGCCAATCGTCTGCAACATTGCTCATTGATTCGTCTATGCTATACCTAAATAGCGACGCGATGTATCGCCGACCTTTTATGGGCAATAATAATCTGCCTGTTTCAATTGGTGGATATATGGATGCTAATACTAGTTATGGGGCTACAAATGGATCGAAAACAGGTATTGGTTTTGCTATGCCAGATTTGACACTCTTTTTATCTACCCGTATAAATAAACGGGCAAGTTTCCTGACAGAAGTGGCTTATGCATCGGTTACCGGTAAAGTGCAACTGCGTCACGCTGCTATAGATGCGAGGCTACACCGATTGATCAATGTACGCACAGGACTTATTCTGAATCCGATTGGAGCATTTAATCAAAATCACGATGCGCCGAATTACGATTTTGTGGATAGGCCAATAGCGGCTACTACTATCATTCCTGCAATTTTCTCTAATGTAGGTGTGGGGCTATTCGGTAAAACTGGAAACTCAAATTGGGTACTCGGGTATGAAGCCTATCTAACGAATGGGTTCAATGATAAAATTATTGACAATACTTTAGGGCGGACTTGTTTGCAGGAAGGTGTTTCTAGTTTTGAAAATTTTAGTGGAAAACCCATGTTTACCGGAAAAATCGCCCTGCGCAACCGATACGCAGGTGAATTAGGCGTTTCATACTTGTCTGGTGTTTATACGGAACACGACGCACCAACCACTGGAAAGGTTGCTGTTTTGGCTGTGGATTATTCGGGGAAATTTCTGCGTAACAGGCTGTTAATCAAAGGAGAAATAGCAAAAGTATCGGTAGATATACCCACTACATACATACAAACCTATGGTAACCAACAAATGGGAGGGTTCGTTGATATAATTGGAACGATTGCTCAAACGTCTATCTGGGGGTTCGATCATGCCCGTATTAATATTGGCGTGCGATTAGAATATGCGGATTACAACCAAAGCAAATTTGAAGAAACGCAGGGAATTATTTTTGAACATTCACGTGCGGTGGTGCCGTGTATTTCATTCAGGCCTAATACCAAGTCGGTCATCAAGTTCAATTATAAATACCAAGAGCAAGTTGACTTTTTAGGTAACCCGCCATTAAAAACAGGGTCATTTCAACTTGGATTTTCTTCTTATTTTTAGGGTAAAATCAGTAATCTCACGATGCACAAATTATTGAAGATTATGGAATAATATATTGTAGTTGAACAGATTTAGTAATGGCGCAGCATCTAGTTGCGCCATTACTCTGCTTTGTGCAGCATATTGTTTGGGATTTGTTGTTACAAATCTCCTTGCGCCACGGCCGTTCTTTCTAAAAACTCACTTTCCGACCAAATTTCCACCGTGCCAATATCTTGCGCTTTTTTCAGTTTAGAACCTGCTTTTTCGCCCACCACCAGTATGCTCAGGTGTTTGCTCACCCCGCTTGCAATGGACGCTCCTGCGCTTGTTGCGCGTGCCTCGGCCAGTTCGCGCGTCATTTGAGTGAGCGATCCTGTAAATAAAATACTTTTTCCATAGAGTATGCCCTCGGTGTTCACATCCGCTTTTTTGTCTTCTTCGGTTTGGGTGAGGTTAACACCCAGCGATTCCATTTCTTTGAGCAACGCTACATTATGGTCGTCGTGAAAAAAATCGAATACTTTTTGCGCTACTACCGGGCCAATATCCTTGATCGTCTGGTATTTTTCTAAGTCCCAATCGCAGAGATACAAAACATGTCCTATTTCAGCAGCGATCAATTTGGAGGCTTTTTGCCCTAAATGATGAACGCTTAGACTATGCAATAAACGATGGATAGGGTTTTGTTTGGCTTTTTCAAGGGCAGCGCGCATATTGTCTGCCGAACGTTTGCCAAAACCATCTAGTTGTGCAATAGCCTCAAAATCAAGGCGATACAAATCCGCTAGGGTACTTAACCAGCCCAATCCAATGAACCGTTCAATGGTGGCTTTGCTCAAGCCTTCAATGTCCATGGCGTGTTTGGATACATGGAACACAAATTTTTGATATTCCTGCCGACCACAAGTACAATTGGGGCAACGCCAGGCGGCTTCATCCTCGGCACGGGCGAGCAAGACTGTTTTTGTCTCGTCGAATGGGCAGTATTCCGGGTATTTTACGGGTATTTCGGAGCCATCGCGCAGTTCTACTAATGTTTTTACGATATAAGGAATGACATCGCCAGCGCGTTCTACCAGCACGTGGTCGCCGATACGAATATCTTTAGAGCGAATAAATTCTTCGTTGTGCAGACTCACATTAGAAACCGTGACACCCGCTAAATGCACTGGTTCTAATTTGGCAACAGGCGTAATTGCGCCAGTTTTTCCTACTTGATACTCGATATCGCGCAGGCGTGTGGTGGCCTGTCTGGCGCGGAATTTGAAGGCAATGGCCCAACGCGGATGATGCGAGGTGTAACCGCATTTGGCCTGTAGGTCGATCCGATTGAGTTTGACGACCATACCATCCAATTCATAAGGGTATTCGTCTCGGTATTCTTGCCATGCGTTACAAAATGCGATTACCTCCTCTATGTTAGCGCAGGTTTTTGTGGCTTCAAGGTGTTGTTTGGCGTGTGTTTGCGATAAGGGCGTTTTGAAACCCAATTTTTCCAACAGGTGAATACTTTCGTCGTGGGTGTCAAATTGACCATCAACAGGATTGCCATTTTTGTCTTCTGCAAAACCCAATTGATAAATAAACGCTTCCAGTCCACGAGCGGCAGTTTCTTTAGGATCTTTCATGCGCAATGCTCCGGTGGCAGCGTTGCGAGGATTTGCAAAAAGGGTTTCACCGGCGGCTTGCCGTTTAGCATTCATGGTATCAAAAATATCCTTTCGAATCAATGCTTCACCGCGCAATTCGGCTTTATAAATGCCATATTTACTAAACTCAGCGCGCAATGGAATGGATTTTAAGGAGCGCATATTGGCACTAATATCTTCGCCCATCGTACCATCGCCGCGGGTTGCGCCGCGTACTAACAGGTCGTTTTCAAAAACCAATGCAATAGTGCCACCGTCGTATTTGGGTTCTACACAATAAGAAATAGCCTCGTCTTTCTCCAATCCGCACAGTTTTTTAATACTGGTATCGAAATCAAGTAAATCGGTGGCATCGTATGAGTTATCCAATGAAAGCATTGGAGTCAGGTGAGGAACTTGGGCAAATACCGATCCTGAATTATCATCACCGACCCGTTGAGTAGGGGAGTCTGTGCTAATGAGTTCGGGGTGCTTGGCTTCTATTGTTTTCAATTGATTATACAACTGATCGTACTCAAAATCGCTGATAACTGGGTCATTTTGAACATAATAACGCCATTCATGGTACCGAAGCACTTTGGTTAAATCGGTTACTTTTTGTTTTGGGTCTTCAAATAGTGTTTGAGCCGCAGCCGATTGAAGCAGTGCTTTGGATAGATCGAAAAGTGCGCGTTGTTGTTCCTGAGCGTACATTATTTATTGTTTATATTTTAGACGAATCGGCTTTCCATTGGTGCAATGACCTTGATATTGTGCCGAAAATTGTATTGTTTTTAAATTATCGCTGCAAAAATAAACAAATTTTTTTAAAAGCAAACGAGGTATTCACAATATCTTTGCGGCGCGCACCTTTTTACTTTTCTAAGGTGTCCAGTTTGATAAATATGACAGATAATATAAAACTTACCCAATACTCCCACGGGGCGGGTTGCGGCTGTAAAATTTCACCAAAAGTACTCGACCAAATTCTGCAAACGGGACAAAAATCGACTAATTTTCCAACACTTTTGGTCGGAAATGAAGAACGCGACGATGCCGCTGTAATGGACTTGGGCGACGGAACGGCCATCATTAGTACCACCGATTTTTTTATGCCTATCGTGGATGATCCAGCCGATTTTGGCAGAATCGCTTCCGTGAATGCGATCAGCGATATTTATGCGATGGGCGGCACTCCTATATTGGCTATCGCTATTTTGGGCTGGCCAATCAACCTCCTTCCGCCAGAAGTAGCCAATGCGGTGATAGAAGGCAGTCGAGCGGCCTGTGCAGAAGCCGGAATTCCTCTAGCAGGTGGGCATAGTATTGATAGTCCAGAGCCTATTTTTGGGCTTGCCGTAACCGGTAGGGTAAAAATAGAACACTTGAAAAAAAATGGTTCGGCAACTATTGGCGCTAAATTATTTTTGACCAAACCAATCGGCGTTGGTATCCTGACAACTGCCCAGAAAAAAGGGCATTTGTTACCCGAACACGCGCATATTGCGCCAGATTCGATGAAAAAATTGAATAAAGCGGGTGCTCATTTTGGCCAATTACCTTATGTACAAGCCATGACAGATGTGACAGGTTTTGGGCTTTTGGGACACCTGTCTGAAATGTGTGCCGCTTCCGATGCTGGTGCTTTATTGCGATTTGATGAAGTGCCTGTTATTGATCGCGCTATTTTGGACTATTACTTAGATAAAAAATGCGTTCCAGGAGGAACAATCCGTAATTGGGAAAGTTATGGACATAAAATAAGTGGCGCCACTGTTTTGCAACAACACATTTTAGCCGATCCGCAGACGAGCGGCGGGTTGCTTGTGGCCGTGAACCCTGCTTTTGAATCGGATTTTATAGCGGAAGCAAAGGAATTAGGTATGGAACTTACTTCTTTTGGGGAGTTGGTGGAGTTGCAGGAAGCGATAATACATGTGGTTTAATTTTTATTGGTTAGATGATTGACCATACTACTGGACATTTTAAAACAGCAAGGAACAGATCACGTTTACGAAACTTTTTTTTAGTTTCGTAAACGTCATTTTCTACCATTTCGAAAGTGTGATAAACGTGTTTTTTATAAAATGTCTAGCAATCTGGAAATTGACTGTACTTGTGACGGAATTTACAAAAAAGCGCATTTATTAATTTCACGTTCTTAATTATTTTTTTATACACGTAGTATATTTTCCGCCACAACGTAGCGTCCACTTTTTCCACCACAAAAGTGCACAAAGGTGCTGTGTTTATTGTATAGTTCAATAAGAAAAAAATTAGTAATTTTGCGCCCTCAAGCAAAAGCCATTTATGGTTTTATGCTCTGCAGGCAAGGCTTGTGTCTTGCCTGCTTTTGGGC
>JAAFHO010000263.1 GCA_013297575.1 Chitinophagales bacterium | reverse complement strand
ATGAATACTTGGCTGGCCGATTTTGCGTATCGTATCGAATTGCAATGTTGGATGTTTGTGCTGACTGGCTTAGTAACCGTTTTAGTGGCTTTTCTTACTGTTGGGGGACAGGGGGTAAGAGCGGCATTAGCCAATCCGGTTAAATCTTTGCGTAGCGAGTAACACCATAAAAGTGTTGCGTACACATTTTTCTACCACAAAAGGACACAAAGTTCACAAAGACGTAGAGTAGGCGCTTCGCTTGTTTTTAGCACACAAAGCGTAGAGTATTCTTTTGTGGTAGAAAAACACCCTACGCTTCGTGGTAAAAATTAAAAACTTGGCATACCCATACCGCCCTCTATATTGGTGGCAATGCTTTCTACTTTGCCGCCTATGAGGTGTGAAGCCGCCAATTTAGCACCAGTGGATAGCGTCACCCAATTGTCCCAAGTAGCCGTGACACCGCCGATAGGAATGATGGATACCCACATTTTGAAACTGGTGGGCATACCTTTTTCATCCAAAAACCAAACATAACTATCGCCCGGTGTAACGCCTCCATTACCATAGCTTACTTTTAAACCTTTGCGGCCATCAGGAAAGGTAACTACGGTGCGCGTGGTGTTCGGATCGGTGAGTTTGAAGGGTGCTGTGAGCCAAAAACTGTCGTTGCAGAACATAGAATATGCTTTTTTACTGTCTTTTTCAGATTCTTTGCCAGTTAATACAATACCTGCTTTTTTTACGATCCCTTTTTGGGTATTGAGGTCTAAAACCACCTCAATATCGTCCCATTTCACCTGTACGCGGTTGTTTTGCTTGTCCCAAAGGTAATGATGCCCGCGGGGAAAAGTCCATTTCACCCATTGAGTACTGTCCCATGCCGTTTTATTCAGGTTCGTGTATATGGATTGCACCATTTGATCTGCAACGGGACTTTCGATACCAATCGGCACTTTCTCATTGATCGAATAACCGAAGATAAGTACGCCAATGACTAGAGCCAGAAACAGGAAGCCAACAATTTTGAGTATTTTTTTCACTGATATTATGTTTTTGTGCCGGTTTAGTAAATATAATGTCTAATAAATTAGTTCTACTTGATCCCTATTTTGATACAGTTCCCAGAATTTTTCAGCCAAAATTTTAGGGGAATGCGTCTCGCTTTCGGGCTGAATCCAACCTCCAATTGTCAATGTTCCCACATAAACGCCTTCTGATTTCAGCACTTCATTCAATTGTACCGCCAAGTTTCTAATCCCTGCTTTACCCAACGAAATGGAGGCCATATTGGGATTTGGGTGATTGCCAGATCCGCCGCCAGTCAATAAAACGGCACCTTTCACCGATTTCAAATCAGGTAATAATGTTTGTGTTGCCGCCAAAGCATTGGCTACACTGATCCTAAAACCCGTCGTCAAGGTATCAGCAGTTTCGGACATTAAGGGATTCATGCGATAATCCACTGCATTGTATTGCAATACATCAATTGTCCCCATTTTTGATTGTAGTGTATGGATCGCCTCGATCATTTGAGCGGTATCGGCCACATCAGCGGCGACGAATTCGGAGGAAATGCCTTTTTCGGCTAATTGCGCTTGGAAATCTGCCAGTTTTTCCGCACTTCGGCTCATCATCCCAACATGAAATCCTTCTTTTCCAAAATGCTCCGCAATGCCCATGCTTAAACCTTGGCCCATGCCAATAATTATGATATTCTTTTTCATGGATAAATATTATTTGTTTCTAGTTGATTAACCAAAATATACCCAAATAGTTGTTTGTTTTTGTTTTTTCGTGGTTTTACATTAAAAAACCATGTTCACTTTTCAGGGCAGGCGGAATATTGTCATCGCCCAACATTTCCCTTAAATCTATTTCAATACCCCTTGAAATGGAAGTAATTGGAATATCATTATAAGTCCCTTCAAAGGGATTTTCGGAGTAATCGCCAATTTTTTCCATTAAAAAGAACACCCAAATAATCAAAGCGGAGAATGGCATGGCCATCCAATGCATATTTTCGTTGCCACCCGTAAAAATATCGATCAGCCCAAATGGAATCAATGCTGAAAAAATCAGCGTTTGCCAAAGTGCCGCAGACGCATACTGGCGTGGGAAAGGAAAGTTTTTAATCCGTTCGCTCCTGCCCTGATCATCATAAAACAGCCCAATGAGTTTATGAAATTCCATGTGCCTAAAATCGTCAAAATAATTTTGATTTTTTAACTCTTGCAAATAAGTCGCTTGTGTTTTCAGGATTTGGGTTGCAATATTTGTTTTCTTCAAATGTATTTCCACCTCCGCTTTATCCAAATATTGACATAGATCCTTTTCTAAATTGGCAAAAAATTTCTCCGATGTCACAGGTTGATATTGGCCAATAACGCGTTCTTCTGTATGCTCCCACTCCCTTGACAGCCTGAGTTGGTAGCGCAACGCACTCAACCAAGCAATATGCCTGTAAATCAATTGTTTTTTAATGGCCTCGCTGTTTTCTCCTTCCACAAATGTTTGTACGGCTACCCCAAACGTGCGGCTGCTATTCACAATACCGCCCCATATTTTCCGAGCCTCCCAAGTTCGGTCATAACTTGCATTGTTCTTAAAACCCAGGTAAAACGCCACCGCAATACCGACTACACTAACAGGCTGCCAAGGCACAGAAATATCAATATTATAATGTTTTTTAGCCAAAAAAACAAAGGCCCCTACCAAACCAGAGTAAATAAATCCATAGATAAAGGGCATTTTAGACCAATTAAAGGTCATCCAAAAACCATAATTGCGTTTCGTAAACATATTTTATAAGGGGAATTGGGTCAAATAATTGGTGCGTACATTGGTGGCTAGGTCAATAATATCAAAGCGTTTGGTGGAGGTGAATGAACCCATATCGCTATCGCTGTTGATTAAGATAGCACCTACTAATATCACGTATTTGCAATTGTAAGCCGTTTTTGCTACCAGTTCATTGATCCTTTCATCAATGGCCTCATAAATCACCTCAGTGGCTTCGAATAGATGATTTTCGGCGTTAAGAATTCGATCTTTTTGATGCAACAATATTTGTTCAATTGTATTCATTTGATAATCCAATTCTGTGATATTACCCGCCGTAATTTGATCGTTCAGTAATTTGTTCAATGCTCCTTTTGCAGCACCACAACAGCCGGTATGTTTACTTTGACCAATCCTGTGGATTTCGCCAATCACACCATTTTTTGAGATACCAATATGAGGTCCATAATAGATAAAAACAGCACCATCATCGGGTACATGGCTTGCAAATGCGCCCATACCGGTTAATCCGGTGAATGGAAATCCGTCCAAACCACCCATTTTGAAAGGCCCTAAAAACTCGTGCGCCCTTGCTGGATATTGGATACTATTCACATCATCGCTACAAATACTATCTGCAAGCATTACTTTATAGGGCTCTAAATCCAATTGCTCCTCTACAAAGTCGATCAATCTGTTTACGCTATCAATCGTGGTGATAGCCGTTGAATAGTACTTGTGAATGATGTCGAGTTTTTCTCTTTTTTTCATATTTTTTGCTTGTATTTTTTTATAAATGTTATAAATATTAATTTAATTCGCAACTATTCAGCCGCTGCCCAAATTCCCATAGGGCTACGGTTTATACACATCTTTATAGCAAGTTTTGATCGCATATAGGGCTTTTTTATAAAAATTTCAGGTGCAGCGCACCGTAATATTTGTAGCAATGGTGATATATCCGCGTTTTGAAGGTGCAGCGCACCGCAATATTAAATTTAATGTTACGGTGCGCTGCACCTTCAACCATGATGTTGCCGATTTTGCTACAAATATTACGGTGCGCTGCACCTTTATGGATATTAGTTCGTCTGGTTATTAACAAAACAGCATTAAAACATGTTAGTTTTGACAGATTCCGACCTATGTAAAGATGTGTAGAAACCGTAGCCCATAGGGAATGTATGTTTATAGAGTCTGGTACCAAATCCCTACCCCTATTCAGATTATAAACATGCATTCCCTACAGAAATTTTTTGGCGATGGCTGGATAGTTACATTAATCCCGTATAATGTCTATTAGAGAAACGAGCAATTTATCGTCCTCCCGGTGGACAATTCCGCCGTAAATACGCCGTATAAAGCGTAGAAAGGTGCTCGGTAGTGCCGTCTCCTTCATAAATCCCGTGCGAACGATTGGGATACGGCATAAATTGGAACTGACGGTTGTACTTTACCAGTTCGTTAATGAGCATTTCGGCGTTTTGGTAATGCACATTATCGTCGCCAGTGCCATGAATGTAGAGCAGGTTGCCGCGCAGATTTTTGGCATGCGTAATGGGAGAACCGGCGATAAAATCAGCGCGATTTTCTTGCGGAATACCCATATACCGCTCTTGGTAAATATTATCGTAACTGAGTTGATTGGCCACCGCAGCCACTGAAATACCTGTTTTGTAAATAACTGGATACTGAAAAAGCAAATTAAGAGTAGCAGATCCGCCGCCACTCCATCCCCAAACCGCCACGCGACTGGTATCGATAAACGACCATTTTTTGAACATTTCCATCGCTCCCATTGCCTGATCTCGGATATTAACGACACCTATTTTTCGGTAAATAGCCTTGCGCCAAGCACTACCTTTGGGCGCTGGCGTGCCCCTGCCGTCCAGCGAACAGTAGATATAACCATCTTCGCCCATGTCGCCGTTGTAAAGGCCATTCTCCGCTACACCATAAGCGTCCTTAACGGTTGCTCCCGCTGGCTCTGAATACACGTAATAGACGATCGGGTATTTCTTATTGTGATCGAAATTTTTGGGTTTTGAGAGCCATCCGTCCATCGTAACACCATCAACGGTAGTCACTTGAAAAAACTCTACCCGATTGTCCTTACCCGGTTTAGATGATATTTTTGAGTCAATTCCATCCTTCGGTTGTAGCGGTTTGTGATCCGGCAATGTAATCCATTCGCGTTGTCGCTCCGTAAAATAGTTACTAAAAGTATGTAACGCGTATTTTCCATCTGGCGAAATCTGATAACCATGTGTCCCAACTTGATTGGCAGGCGTGAGGCGTTCAGCGGTAGTATTTCCGTTTGTTTTTACGCGATACAGGTATTTTTGTGTGGCGTTATCGGGTGATGCATAAAAGTAAATAAACCCATTTTTATCATCGACGCGTACAATATCGATCACGTCATAATTGCCCTTGGTAATAAGTTTTTCGTCCTCGCCTTTGCGGTTGAGTTGGTACAAATGATTCCAACCGTCTTTTTCGCTTTGCCACAAGAAATTAAAATCGCCGTTGAGCCAAGTCCAATAATCGGTCATACTACCATTGGCTAAATCAATCCACGCTGCGTCTTTTTCTTCATAAATGGTGTTCGTTTGGCCACTTTTTGCATCACAAATCATAATACTCGACTCATTTTGCTTGCGGTTGAGGTACTGAATAATCAATTGATCGTTCGTTGCCCATTCCATACGTGGCACATAAGTATTGCCCGGATCGCCGGGTATTTTCATCCAAGTGGTTTTCCCTTTGGCTACACTCACTACCCCAATTTTGTAAGGCGACGGGCGTTCACCCACCTTTGGATACTCTACGGGAATAATGGTTGGGTAAATGGAATCCGTTGTATTAATCATGTAGTAATCACGGATTTTGTTGGCATCAATTTGCCAATAAGCAATGTTTTTGCTATCGGCGCTCCACCGGAAACCATCGCGACAAGAGAACTCCTCTTCATAAACCCAATCGAAAGTGCCGTTGATGAGTTTGAGGGTTCCGTTGGTGGAGGTGAGTAATTTTGCCTTTCCACTTGCGAGGTTTTCGACATAAATATTGCGCTCACTCACATAACCCACTTGCGTACCATCGGGCGAAAATTTAGCAAACATCAACGTACTTTCGGGGCGTGCTTTGCCAATTTGGGTCAATTTTTTTGAAACCATGTCCAGTACCCAATAATCGCCACGGGTTTCTTCGCGCCAAACCCGTTTCGTATTGGTAAAAATCAGCACTTTACTTTGGTCAGTACTAAAAGTGTAACCCTTCACGCTGAGTGCTTCTTTCTGGCCTTCGGGTGTAAGCATTGCTTTACCCACGATTGTTTTTTTCTGTAAATCGGGTAGCGTAACTTGTACAATTTCGCCTTTTTCTTGTTGTAAAAAAGCATTCCCTTCTTTGAGCCAATTGAGTTTTTGGGCAGATATATTTGAAAAAATAAAAAATAATGCTACAAATAATAAAGATTTTTTTTGCATAAATTGGTTCGATTTATAAAAAGTAATGGCTGTTGCGTTGCAAAGTTACAAAGCGTTTTTAATAATTTTAGCACCTTTATGGTTGGATAAGTAGGAAAGGCAACTTTGCGGCTTCCTCTTGTCCGAAATTGAACAATACACGTTCGTCATCGTACATCATTTTTTGAAAAAATATTTTATAAAAATTTGATTATCAATTATTTGGGAAATTGGCCTAAGTATTGTTTTACTCATAATTGGATACTCATTAATGCGCCATATTTATTTATTCATCAAAACAAAAACGCTATGTTTTCTAACTTTATAAAAATCGCGATCCGCCAAATGATGCGGCAGCAAGGATTTACAGCCATCAATATTTTGGGGCTGTCGCTTGGCCTTGCTTCCTGCTTGCTCATTGGTTTATGGGTATTGGATGAATACCAAATCGACAGTTGTTATTCCAATGGCGATCGGGTGTATAAAGTATTGCTGACCAACCCTGATGGTGAACGCAAAACTGGCGAAATATCTCCATTTCTACTAGCCGCAGCACTTAAAACAGAAGTGCCAGAAATTGAAAACGCTTGCCAAATGGCATATCAAATGGCGATTTTGATGAATGCTGGGGAGCAGCACCACAAAATAGACCTGCACCTAGTGTCACCTGAATTCCTTCAAATACTGGATTTTCCTTTGATGCACGGCGATCCTGCAACGGTACTCACCACGCCCCATTCCATCGTAGTATCAGAAAATATGGCGCGTAAGTTCTTCAATACCACCGATGTAGTAGGCAAAATCATTGATGTCACCGATTTTGGTTCCACCGAAATAACTGGCGTGATGTACAACCTTCCGAGCAATAGTACGCTCAAAAAAGCAGAAGCATTTATGGCCATTGCGCCTTATGTGAAAATGGTACAAAGCGTAAACCATCCTTGGACAAATAGTGTAGTGCATACTTTTATCCGCTTACGTGCAGGCGCAAACGCGGAGGCGGTGGGACAAAAGATCCAAAAATTTATAGAACAAAAAGACAGTCATGCGTCAGTTGATTTGCATATACAGCGGTTTCAAGACCGCTATTTGTATGGAAAATGGGAAAATGGACAATCCGTAGGCGGCAGGATTAGTTATGTACGGCTACTTTCAGGTTTAGCGGCATTTTTGCTGTTTTTGGCCTGTATCAATTTTATGAACCTCAGTACGGCCAAGGCCACGCACCGCGCCAAAGAAATTGGAGTACGCAAGTCGATGGGATCGGGTAGGGGAGCGTTGATCGGGCAGTTTTATGGAGAAGC
>JAAFHO010000262.1 GCA_013297575.1 Chitinophagales bacterium | reverse complement strand
GCACTGCTATTCGTTGCGCTATTGGTATTGAACGCCTTTAAAAAAGAAAACGCAGCACAAATCAACGCCATGCCGCCCACCGCTTGCGACAATTTAACTGGCGTAGAAAAACTGGTCTGCCTCGCCGATGCCTTCAAGGCCACGCTTTCGAGCAGCCAAATCACTACGCTTCAAATTGACCGCACCCTTGCTAATGCCAAAAAATGGTCGAACCTACCAGTTGGATTCAGTGGCCGACCCGGTTTGCGCTTCAAAGACTTAACGACAACTCAATTGGCCGCTGCGAAAGCATTAATACAAGCGGCACTAGGCACTGGTAGTAATGAAGGCTATAATGAACAATTGGGGCTTTGGGCTGCGGATAAATACCTTTTACAAAATGGTGGAGGAAGCGGCTATGGCGACGATCTTTATTATATCGCATTCCTCGGTGTGCCTTCTATGGCCACCAGTTGGGAATTGATGACTGGAGGACACCATATTGCCATTGCAAATAATTATGCAGCAGGTCAGATTTCTGGCGCAACACCTTCGTTTCGTGGGATTGAGCCCTTTGCGTCTTTCACGATAGATGGTGTCTCCTACCAGCCCTTATTACAAGAGCGCGACGCTTTGGCAGCCATGTTAAGCGGTCTTTCGAGTACGGAACTGGCCGCTGCCAAATTGAGTAGTACTTTCGGCGACCTCGTACTAGGCCCCAACAAAGATTGGGTGTTCCCCTCGGTGAAAGCGGGTATCAAGGTGGGTACCTTATCTGCTACTCAAAAAGCACTTGTTTGGGCCGCCATTAATACCTATGTTTCAGATATTGCAGATGCGGATGCAGCCACAATTATGGCACTCTATACGGCTGGGCTGGACGATACTTATATTGCCTATTCCGGCAATGCCAATTTACTGAACCAAAACGACTATGTTCGTATTGATGGGCCACGCGTTTGGATTGAATATTCAACACAAAACGGTATTGTTTTATCACCCAAACATCCGCACTCTGTATGGCGCGACCGAGTTTCTGATTATGGTGGCTTGGGTAACCCCAATGTTGGAACAGGCAGTATTCAAAAATTTGAAGGCAAATTTGAGGTTACGCCAAACCCAAGTTCGAGCAATGCTCAAGTTAGTATCGAATTGGAAAATGCTTCGACCATCAACTTAGGTGTTTTTGATATGTCTGGTAAAAAAGTTTTAAGTAGTATAAAACTAAATATGACCGCAGGTAGCCACAATTTACCACTCGACGAAGTGCAGCATTTGGCTAAAGGTTTGTACAACTGCGTTTTAGAGGTAAAAAATGCTGCTGGTGTGGTATCCGTAGCATCAAAACAATTGGTAAAAATTTAATCGTTTATGAATCTGATGAGGCATATTTGTTTGGTTTTTGGTTTATGTATTTTTGCTCAAATCCTTTTGGCTCACCCGATGCCAAATACTTTGATTGCATTAAAAATTACACAAGAACGCTTACTTTTTGATATAAAAACCCCTGTTACGGAGTTAGAAACAGCGGTTTTTCAAACATCAGACTCCATATCGGAAGGGCTTCGCGCCCTTCCGATATTTGCCATTTTGGAGCAATATTTTCTCAAACACTTAAAAATAAAAGGTACAGACGGCGTATTATGGCAATGCCAACTTATTGCGTTAGACACAATTGAAGGTGCTGATCCGTTTATTGGAAAATTTTCAGAAATACACATTGGCCTACAAGCAATTCCCCCAAAAGGTGCAGATATACGCGAGTTTTTCTTGCACTACGATGCCATTATACACCAAATTGTTACGCATCAAGCCATCTTGAGCGTACAGCAAGATTGGGACAATGGAATCCATATAGAAGAAGGAGACACCTCAAGTCAAGTCTTGGCAGTCATACAAGTCGAGCAATCTACCAATGAAATTCTACCTGTCGCCGTGAAACTTGGAAAAGGTAGCGTTTGGAGGGGCTTTATCGCAATGTTCCGATTAGGCATAAGACATATTGCCGAGGGCTACGATCATCTTTTGTTTTTGCTGGTACTGCTTTTACCGGCTCCCTTGCTTGAAGCGAAACGTCGTTGGACCGATTTTGGCGGCTGGCGATACAGTTTTTTGCGCCTTTTGAGGATTGTTACTGCATTCACCATAGGGCATTCCTTGACTTTAGCCATTGGCGCCGTTGGCTGGCTTAGGATACCAACCCAGCCCGTGGAAGTTGTTATCGCACTGTCTATTTTAGTTTCGGCTATTCATGCCATGCGACCTATTTTTTCAGGACGTGAAGGTTGGATAGCGGCTGGTTTTGGCTTAGTGCATGGCCTGGCATTTGCCTCTATTTTGGCTAATTTGGACTTGGATCGAAGTCGCTTGATATGGAGTATTTTAGGATTCAACCTAGGTATTGAAGCCATGCAACTGGCGGTGGTCGGGGTGGTTTTACCCGTATTCATTGTGTTGAGCCAGACGCGTTATTATGCGGGTTTTCGGGTGGCAGGAGCGGTTATTGCTGCGATTTTATCTCTTATTTGGGCAGTGGAACGGGTTGTGTTTTAAATTAAAGTATTGGGACACAATTAATTACCATTTTGAACTTGATCTTTTCCGCCTATACAACTTCAACACGATCATAAAACCGCAGATCAATCATCAATTTCCAAATTAGTCCGCGCCCGCGCAAAAGCAGTGTTCATCCGTTCAAAAAAAGCGGGCGTTGGGTTGCGGCATAGGTAAATTTGATCGCCGTGTTGCCGAGACAAGGGCATATCAAGTTCCCAAATTTTTTCGATATTTTGAAAAAAACCGGGCATATCATCGCCCAATTCGCCGTTTACGTAGATCAAGGTTTGAAAATCGTCAGGCAAGCGTTCGGGTAACCAATAGCGATAATTATCGCTAAAACTCAGCACCTGTGGCAAACCCTGATTCCGACCAAAATACTCAATGGCGCCAGCCTGACCATAACTATCGGCAAAAATAGCAGCGGTGGATTTATTTGGAATTTTTTGCCAAGTTTCGGCAGTTTTTTGGGCCAATTCCGACCAACCGAGCATATCGGCAAAGTCTTGTGGTAGGTCGTAATATTGGCCATCTTCCCAGCGCAATACACTTTCTAAACCGGGCAAAATGGCCATTTTTTTAATAAAACGCGCTTCTTTTTCGGGCGTAAAAAGCGGTATAGAAGTTGGAAAAGAGATTATGCCAGTCAGCAACATAAATGCAGGTAGAGCAAGACGTATCCATCGTACACCACTATCCACTTTATTTTGTAAAAATGCGGCTCCTGCTGCTACTAAAACGGGATATGCTCCTAACGAATAGTAACTTTTTGCACTAAAAATCAGTAGGACCGCCAGCACCACAAGGTACATCCACCCAAATATTCGCCAACGCACACCTGCTTTTTGAAACAATAAAAAATACAACCCACAAAGCCAAATTGGTAATGCTGGTAGAAAAAAAAGTAACTGATCGCCCCAAAAACCTGTGAGTGAAACATGCGCAAACTGGCTTTGCGCCAATTCGGTCATGTGCCGAAAAACAGGAAATTGACGCTCGGCTTGCCATACTATATTGGGTAAAAAAATTAGAAGTGCCAACCCAACCGCGATATAAAATTGTCGTTCCGAAAAAACGCGGCGTAAAGGAGAAAACACTTTCCCCGGCAAAAGAGCAAAAAGGCAAATCAGCACGGTATATTTATTCAGTAAACCTAAGCCTGCCGCCACGCCCAACCACAGCAGCCAAGCAGGTTTTTCGGTGTTGATGTATTTCAATAATAGCCAACAAAGCAGCGACCAATAAAAAATATCGAATACAACGGGCATGAACAACATACATGGCCGCAAATACGCGCCCGACAACAACCCCGCCATACCGATCACAAATAGGCCAAAATGCCCTGTTTGAGTTACTTTGGGGAGCATTTCACGCGCCATTAGCCCTGTGAGTAGTACGGTCGCGGTGCCAAAAACTGTCGAAATAAAACGAATAGCCCAAGCTGAACCACCTAAAATATGGTCACCAAACCAAGCCCAAAAACCAATACCCGCAGGAACGGAAGCATACCCCCAATCCAAATGCCTGCCAAGAGCAAGGTATAATAATTCGTCGCGGTGGAACGACCATTGGCCGTTGAGACAAAGATGCAAGACGAGTTTTATCGCCAAAAAAATGGCGAGTATGCCAAGTGCTGGGGTATTTTTGATGCTTTTCATGGTGCGAAATTTATATTTTCATTCCTGCTTGAGGCATATATAAACCCTTCGTAACAGATTGTAATCATTTGTACCATTCATTTGTGGTGCAAATATACGTCATTGGCTCATATACATTTTGGCCAATGACGAATCGTACAGGTAGGGTATTCCAAAAATTGCAAATAAAAAAAAGCCATACCAGAGCAGTTATATTGAAAAATAAATATAATTTCTGTTAAATAAATCCGTATTGCTATAATTTTTGCGCGGCTTAATACTATATTTGCACCGTGCATCTCAATACTGTTCAAGAAAACAGCACGCGCAATTCCTTCAAGTACATTTTTTTTCAACATAAATTTTCTTTCACATGAAACACAATTTCAAAACATTATTTATCCTCATCACGATCTGCTTGCCTTGGGGTATTTTTGCCCAAAATACGCAATTGCCGGATTATTTAGCACCTTATATTACACCGCATAAAGCACGTATTTCCCTGACGCAGGAACGGAATGGGATACCAGTTTTATTACTAGACTCGCTCTTTTGCGCCAATTTAGACCCTGAAACTGGTGAAACGGTTTACAGGTTTTCGATTTCCTATGATTATAATGCCGAAAATGAAATCAGTAATACATTTGAGACCCAAGATAATCAATCTAGTGGAGTAGTGTCAAACCGATCTACTTATTTTTACAATACATCAAATGGAAAACTCGCGCGAATCGAAACAGAAACCAAGAACGGCACAGACTGGTTTCCAAGGGACAAACAAGTATATGCTTATGATAGTAATGGCTACTTAGCAGAATTTAAAATAATAGACAATACAAATAGTGTAAGATTTCGCAATACCTATGTCAATAATTCAAGTGGGTTTGAGCTAGAATCACTTAATGAACTTCTATTTAATAATGAATTGAAAGTGAATAACTACACTCAATATTTAAGAAATGCTGATAATAAAGCTACATTTATACAATCCGAAAATTACGATTTAGCAACTGGTTTAATTTCGAGTGGATACAGAGATAGTTATGAATACGATGCTGCCGGAAACATCATACTCTCCATTATCCAAAATATAAATACCAGCACGTCACAATGGGACAACTTATACAAACTAGTAAGTACTTATACTTCAAATAACCTATTAGCCACCAGGGAACAAAGTAATCCTTCTTTATCTAATCCGGTAGAATGGGAACCAACTTCTCGAACGGTTCAGACTTATATCAACCAAATTGAACTTGACAGCATCATCAACTATAAACGGAGCGGCTCAGGGTGGGAGCCTTTCTTTATAAAACTACATCAGTATGCCAGTGGACAACTCATAAAAGATTCTTCTTATCTCCTGTCGTCCAATGAGTGGAATATAACTGAACGTCGATTTCACAAACCTGCTGACGATATTTATTCAATCGCCTTCGGGATCTCCGAAGGTATAGAAAATCAACGTTACGATAATGGATCTTGGACTACGATATCCAACAATATAAATGAGTACATTGATCTCGGAAACGATCTATATCAATGGCAGTTCAGAAACTTATCACTTAACAGTTTCAATATACTCGATACGCTCAGTTATTGTAATGGTTATTTCCACAGTATTTCCTCCGTCAGCACCAATGAAACACTCAACATTAAACCCACCACCATTGCGCCCAATCCCTACAAAACAGGCCAAACCATCCGCTGTATCGGTCTCGAAAATAGTACCGATCTCACCTTTTCGCTTTACGATCTAGCGGGTGCGCTCATCAGCGAGCAAAACTTTGACGGTGGGCGCGGACTAGTGCTACCCGCAAAGGTGGGTGCTGGCATGTATATTGCTGTAATAAGACAGGGCGCGCAGCGGTTGAAGACGACTAAGATTGTGGTAGTGGATGCACCGTAGAGACTTGTTCATTGGATGTTTAAAATTCTATTTATTGGCCAATGCTTGCTTATAAGTGGAATTTTTAAACATCCAATGAATATGCGCTAAAAAATCCAAACCATTTTAATCATTTATGCTCATGAAAAATTTAAACATTACTTTATTATTATTGTGTTGTGCGCCATTCATTGGTTTGGCGCAATATACTCCAACCAATAATAAATCTATCTTCTCCAGTACGCAGCAGCGACCATTGCGTATTCAGGAAAGAGCAGATAGTATATTTCTAATTGATTATCAATTCGATGTCTATCATTCTTGGTTCTGTACTGATCCAGAACTCATACAGACGTACCAATATGATAACCTTAACAGAAAAAAATTGTATGATTTTAGCATATATGAATGGCCATTTGACACTAATACCACTAGAGATCTATACCATTATGATTCCAATGGGAAAGTGGATAAAGTAATCAGTGGGTATACTAACAATAATAGTATATTTGATCCGAGCCGTCAAGATCTATATTTTTACGACGGCAATAATGACCTGATTCAGCAACTGCGCCAGAATATTTTGGGTCAAAACTATGCTCGATATCTTTATGTCAATAATGCATCGGGCGAACTGATAGAACGCCGTTACGAAATATTTGATGCGAATGGTAATTGGCAATTACGTGGGCTGGTGCAATATACCCGCAACAGCAATAATCAAATCCTAAGCAGCGAAACGCTTGATTACTTTCCCGATAGCATTAACCTGAGTGCTGGTACACGAATCAACGCAGCGTTTAACCCCAATGGAAATCAAATATATGATTATAAAGAAGAATGGAATAAAAACTTAGGTGTTTGGTTGCCCAAATCAGAAATAATAACGGAGTACAGCCCTTCGGAACAAATGATTTCAAAAGAGTACCGCGCTCCAATAACGTTCAATTCCCCTGAACTCGAACCTAAAAACAAATCCATTTGGACTTATTCCAATGACGGCCTTATAGCTACACGCAATGAACAGATCTGGAATAACATGGCTTGGACAGATTATACCCTTACCCATTACCAATATGAAAATGCTCAATTAGTCAAAGACTCCATCTTCGAAAATATTCAAAACCAATGGCAATTATCTACGCGCTCTTTTTATGTGCCTGCTACCGATTATTATGGGTCGTATTTTGGTGCAAATGATTCGATCATCACACAAAATCTCAATATAAACACCAATACTTGGCATACGGATTCGGTAAAAACAGAACAATATACTGTTTTGGACAATGGGCAGATTGAATACAATTTCAAACTTTGGCAATTTGACTCCCTAGCCAATGAATTACGGGTCAAGATAAGATCAATCACTAGAATACACCCAATTCCAACAGTCAGCACGGATGAAGTACTCGTGAACCAATCCACCACCATTACACCAAATCCCTACAAAACAGGCCAAACCATCCGCTGTATCGGCCTCGAAAACAGCACAG
>JAAFHO010000261.1 GCA_013297575.1 Chitinophagales bacterium | reverse complement strand
GTTGAACTCGCCATTTTAAATATTTCAGAAGACCTAAATCCTGATAAATAAAAAGCAGGATATAAGCCCCCTAAAAACGTAGTAAGTAAGGGTAAGGCAATGACAAAACCCATCAACTGCGGAGTCAAAAGGTCGCCCGCTGTCCAATTGTAACCGGTTAAAAGATTAAAAAATGGCAAGGCTGCAAATGACACGCCAAAGGCTAAAACCATGGCAGCAAGGCTAAATAACAATGCTTCCGAAAGAAACTGACCAATTAAAGCACCTCGTTGAGAACCTAAGGCTTTGCGAACACCCACTTCTCGTGCCCGTTGTACAGAACGCGCTGTACTTAGGTTCATAAAATTGACACAAGCCAATAGCAAAATGAGTGCGCCTACTATGCCAAATAAACGAACTTGTTCCCCATCACCAAGTGTTGTGAGCCTTGAATCGAGGCCTGCTTGATTCAGGTGTAACGACAATAATGGCAATAATTTTAAATCATAGCGATCACCCCGCTTGAGGTTTTCTTCAAAATTTTGGCCAATACGCTCGTATGCCGCCGGTGCATAATTGCGTACCATAGCCGGAAATTTGGCTTCTAACGCCGCTAAACTAGTCGTAGTTGGCACCTGCCTCAAACGCGCCCAAGTATCCACTTGCAACCAAATCCAACTCCATGAAAACCGTTCCACGACCCTGAAATCCTGAATAGGTAACAAAAAACCAAACTGAACAGTTGAACTAGAAGGCAAGTCTTTCACAACACCCGTGATATTAAATACACGATCATTCACCTCCAAGGATTGCCCTATAGCATCTTCTTGTCCAAAATATTTTTGAGCCATTTTTTCGGTTAAAACAAGTGATCCTGGCTTACACAATGCCGAATAACCCGCTCCAATGGCCATTGGAAAATCAAAAAGTGGCAAATATGAAGTATCGACCGCCAACGCATTGTCTTCGTTAAAAACCAGTGGAGCATGCCCCGATTGGTTGCGTTTTACGACCACACTACCGAGGTGGAACGAACGCGCAGTCATTTCAATTTCTGGAAAATCGGCCAGCAAACGCGGGCCAACTGGTGGCGGTGTATTGGTGGTTTTAGCCGCTTCCTCACCCATTTTTAAATCTAGTGCAACGGCACAAATACGGTCTGCATTGGGCAAATATTGATCATATGAATTTTCGTGCCAAACGTATAAACCGATCAACCAACAAGCCGATAAGCCAATCCCCAATCCCGCAATATTAAGGAAAGAAAAAAAGGAACGGCGGCGCATATTCCGCAAAGCAATTTTAAAATAATTGGTTAGCATAGCATAAATTTAAATAAAACCTGCCGCAATAGCGATAACGCAAAAACCGCTACTCCGGCAGGCAAAACCACAAACATTCTAATTCGATATGATCTTACCAAATCATAATCATGATAAATTAGGCAATCGTTATGCCATAAGAAAAAAACATTGATTATCAAACACTTACGTTATTATCTGCGTTCATTTTCGGACAATACCGCGCACGTTGACGGACATTTTGAGTGGATTGAATTTAATAAACATCATTTTTTTTCCTATGATTAGGAAATAAAATTAAAAAAACCGTACTTTTGCTGCATTATTTTATAAAATTGTTTTCACATGAAATCTACTATTTTTATTGCTATACTTTTGGCGGTAGTCGGAATATTTGCCACTGCTTCAAAATCAAATCCTGATGTCAACACCACTACAGGTGATGAATTGGTTTGGCATACTGACCTTATGAAGGCTCAGGATATATCAGTTGCCACTAAAAAACCTATTTTTGGCTTCTTTACAGGTAGCGATTGGTGCGGCTGGTGCCGTAAGATACAAGCAGATGTTTTTGCTAAAGAAGAGTTCAAAAAATGGGCTAAGGAAAATGTGGTGCTATTAGAACTTGATTTTCCACGTAGCAAACAATTGCCCGCCGAATTAGCGCAACAGAACCAAGGCTTACAGCAAGCCTTCAAAGTATCTGGTTACCCTACGATTTGGATGTTCTATCTTACAAAAGATACGACAAACAATCAATTGAACATCTCTGCCTTGGGTTCATTGGGTTACCCAGCGGGTTCAGAAATAGGCAAAGAGCAGGTAAAATTCCTCACCGATGCCAATGCAATATTGGCAAATGGTAAGAAATAATTGATTTCATTATAGTAAAAAAATGGCAAAAATGCTGTATCTTTTACAGCATTTTTGCCATTTTTAATATCCAAACCAAACCCATTGATAACAAAAAAGCGAAAATTGGTGCTATGCCCCAAACAATAAAAAATCGCTTAACCTGTGGATTATTAAATGTTGATTTCCAACCAATTTTATTTACACTGTGAGCCATAAATGCCATTGCATTCAATTGAACCAATGAGGTAGGAATCCCTTTTACCACCGATGCTAAAAGCAATAACGTGGCCGTCACCAAAGAGATCATCATACCTGCTAATGGACTGATCGGTATGATTTCCTTACCTGTATTCCGCAACCCTCGGTACCCTAGCAATTCACTGCCAAAGGCAAAGCAAGGCGCGATCACTAACACAGAAAGGATCATAAGTATGGTGAAATTTTGGGATTTAGGATCAACCCCCATTTCCAATACGGCCATCGACGTTACTGGCCCCGCAGCATTACCTACATTATTGGCGCCAATAGAATAAGCCACATACAGGCAACTTGCCAATACAAAAAAACCAAAAACGGAATTTTGCCCTGCCTCTCTAAAGTTTTTAGCCGCATCTGTACGAGAAAGAAATGGAATTAGTAGTTTACCAGCAATCCATACAATAAGAAAAGCCACAATAGGCAAAACAAACCAAGTTGGAATAATTTCATAAAGCAATTTATGGACATTAAGTTTGTCCAAACAAAGTGCAGCACCAGCAATGGCCATCACAGTTGCTTGACTGGTACTTTGTGGAATACCCAACAAGTTGGCAATTAAAAGTGCCAAACTTATCGCACCAAGTATTACAGAAGTAGTGCGCATCGTAAAAAACTCTTGTGCCAATATACCCTGACCAAGTGTAATGGAGACTTCTTTGCCCGAAAAAACAGCGCCTAATAGTACCATAAAGCCAAAAAGCATCGCAATTTGGTGCTTTTTGATCAAATTGGCACCATAAGCCGCCGCAAATGCAGGTGCAGTACCGCTCCCTCCCATATTAATGGCAAGAAACATGGCTAGAATAAAAGGTATTAGGATAAAGGTTAGCACAAATTTGAGTTAGTATTTAAAAATGGACAACTATAACTATCGCTCAAAGATCGGTCAAATAGTTAGTTAATGCGTGCTATATCTAAAAAAAATTTGGGAAGCATCGGCATTGCGCCAATCCTTCCCATAACGGATATAACTAACGTTTGATTGTTTATTTCTGTGGCAGTACTGTGCCAGTAGATGCGTTGAGTAGTGGCAAAGCAATTGCCGGAAATGGTACTTGAGGTGTAGTAGGTTCAAATATAGTTGGAATAGATTTTGCTACTGCATGTTCGCATTCAAAGTTTTGCCCGACCAACCGTGCAATGGTTTGTGCCGTTTGTTTTTGGTAAATTTGCATGGGAACACCGATCTCGCCACAAGCCTCAATACCAGTTCCCGCAACCGCCATCCATATTTCAGAACTGCCTTGGATCAAACTATGGTGGTGTTTCCAATGAAATGCCCCCCTTCCATGATCCGTAGTGATGACTAATGCACTTTTACCAGCGTATTTTTTGTCGTGTTGTATGTGATCCCAAAGTGTCTTTAATATCTGATCAAATTGACGAATGGCATCCAAATAACCTGCATAATTACCTTCATGTCCGTATTCGTCTGTTTCTCCAAATGCCAAATACAATACCTCCGGCTGTTGCTCTTCTAAATAAGTCTGTGCAATTTTCCAAGTTAGTGTATCGGGCCGTACCGATTGTTTCCATGGCTTTACGCTCTGTAACTGCTGCAAGTTAAGTTGGTCTTTTCCATGCAAGTCCTCTACGGTTTCAAACCCAGCATTAACCGAAAAACCAGCGCGTTCTTCATTTAATATATAAGGAAATACATCCCATGAGCAAAACGCAGCCGTGTGTTTGGTTTTACTCAAAAATTCTAGGACATGGGTATTGGGATTCTTGATCTTTTTATTGCGATAAATGTGTTTATCATCACAAAAACCAGTGAGCAACTCTGAATAGCCAGGATAAGAAATACGGGTGGAATTGGCCACATCCATAAAATTATGCTTATTCCGATTACCATATATCTGCCCATTTTGAACCAATGTTTTCCAAAAAAAAGGCATCAATAAAGCACGCCTCTTTTCAGGCTGGGGGTCATAGTATTGCTCCAAATAAAGATTGGGTTGCTCTATATTATCTCGAATCAATAAACTGTCGGCACCTTCAAATACCTCTTGCCAACGCAGGCCATCAATAGTAACGATAAAAATGTAATCGGCTTTTTGCGCTGATAAATTGGAGGTAAATTGGAAAAGGATTAAAAATAAAAAGTTGAGTTGATTTCTAGTCATGTAGCGTATTTGTTGCGTAGGGCAATTCCCAATTTTAATTGGAAACCCCCTTCTAAAATAACATGGTACAAAATTGCTATCATTTTAACCAAGGACACGACAAGAGAATATTAGGTTTTAATGAAGTTAACGTTAAGCGCATATTTCCTAACAATTTAATATTGATTATTTAACATTAGATTAAAAAGAGGAATACCCGAGTCGTATTAATTTTGCGCGCCTGATCAGGGCATTCCAAATCATTCATAATTTGCTAATTCTACATACTAAAAGCACAATGTATGCCTATGACAATTTTTAAAAAATTAAAATTCTGGCAATATTGGGAAGAGTGGCCCAAGGTATTGTTTTATGCGCCTATCAGTTTAGTATGGGGTTGGTATTGCCTCCGCAGCCGTTCATTTTGGTTTTTTAGCAGCTCAAATCCTACGCTTACGCTAGGCGGATTTGAAGGAGAAGGGAAAAAGGAGATGTACGAACAATTACCACTTGGCTCCTATCCTAATACTTTTTTTGTACAACCCAATCAGTCTTTTGAGTCCATCAAAACTAGGATTTTAGAACATCATTTATCATTACCTATTGCTGTAAAACCAGATGTTGGTATGGGTGGACTTTTGTTCCGAAAAATCGATACACTAAATCAACTGCAACAATACCACAACGATTGCCCAGTAGATTATATGGTACAAGCATGGGTCGATTATCCTATCGAATTAGGTGTTTTTTATTGCCGCCACCCGGACTCGCACAAAGGGGAGATTATGGGTATTACGCAAAGAACGCCCATTGCGGTAGTGGGCAATGGGCAATCCACGTTACTCGAACTCATGGAGCAACATCCGCGTGCGAAACCTCGTTTGGTGGCACTTAAATTAACACATTCTATTGCATTGGATAGGGTAATTGAGGCAGGACAAACGTTTATGGTGACGCATGTTGCCAACCGTAGTCAAGGCGCACAATTGAATAACCTACAAACAGAAATTGACGATAGCCTTAGAAAAATATTTGACGATTTGAGTCATTATACCGGTGCGTTTTTTTACGGTCGTTACGATATAAAATGTAATTCATTAAGTGATTTAAAGGCGGGAAAAAACTATCAAATCCTAGAGTTTAATGGCGCTGGAGCCGCTCCTCACCATCTGTATCATTGCGGATTAACTTTGTGGCAAGCGTACGCAGAAATTATTCGGCATTGGCAATATCTGTTTGAAATCAGTAAAGCCAACCATAAAAAAGGTATCAACTACTGGCCTTTTTGGCGCGGGATTCAATTCCTTTGGCAATCTAAACGACACTTTAAACAACTAAAATTGTATGAATCAATATTATAAAACCTTCAAAACGATCTTTTTAATTAGTTTTTTAGGAACGCTTTCACCTGGAATAATGACCATGGGTGTGCTGCAAGCCGTAATGGTAGGTGGCCAATATGCCGCTTTACAGTTTTCTTTAGGTGCAGTTATGATTGAAATGCTCTTTATCGGACTAATGATTTACGCTACTTCTTGGTTTTATACACGCCAACATATATTTCGTTATTTTGAATGGACTTCATTTGGGATTCTGCTCGTGATCACTACGTCCGGATTCTTAAAATTAATATATGGCACTACAACTACCGAATCTATACTGCCTATACACGAACCGTGGTTGCTGTCTGGTATTATCTTGCGCTTGATTACACCTACTTTCATCCCATTTTGGTTGGGATGGCACCTCACCCTCATGTCAACCAAGATTGCTACACCAAGCCCTACTAGCAGGAACGTTAGTGCATTTGCCGCAGGGTTAGGTACTTTTAGTGTCCATTGTCTGTATTTATTACTTTTTTATCAAGCATCGGGCTATATCCCTATTTTACAAATGGCGGGCAGTTGGTTAATTCTGCTTGTTTTATTGGTGAGCTTGTTGTGGATGGGTAGAAGGTTGCGGTGGAGGGTTGTGCAGGCGTAGGCGGTTGGCGTTTCGGCTTCGCTCAACGACTAGTTTCGGCTTCGCTCAACGACCAGACGCCTACTTTGCCACACTTTGGGATTTGTAGTTTTTTCACTAAATTAGAATAAACCACAATACCCATCTGATCATACAGTAGGATTTGAGTGGCGTAGCACCCGGTCGTTGAGCGAAGCCGAAACGACGGGGGCTACGCGCCGCCTATCCCCTCCAATTCATCCAAAACCTTCAAATTACCAAGCGTAAATCGTCTAAAATGCGACTCATTCCTACAAATAGATAAATCGTGAAGCCCTAAAAAATCGCCCCTCATCAAGGCTTCTTTTTTCTTTCTGCTCCACCCCTGCACCTGTTTTTCTCGATAAAATGCCTTATCGATCCTATCATACTCCTCATAGTACAACAGTTCTGCTGGTAAATGTTTACGTGTAAAATTAGAGCCTTCTCCATTATAATGCTGGATAAGTCTGCGGTGTAAATTACGGGTACTGCCCGTGTAGTACTGGCCATTGGCACAGCGTAAGATGTACATAAATCCTCCTAACATGGTAGATAAAAAAAAAACTGGTAGATACGGTAAAATTGATAATTCATTCTAAAACACTCAAAACCCAAAGTGGTTCAACCACAAATCAAGCAGTAACGAAAAAGATCGTTTCGGCTTCGCTCAACGACCAGTTTCCCTCCCCTCAAAACCCAAAGTGATCCCAATCACAAATTGAGCAGTAATATTGCACGGTCGTTGAGCGAAGCCGAAACGACGTGCAATATTACTGCATACCCCAAAAAAAAGTGGAATAGCAGCATTTCGCCACCGTTCCACTAAACCCAATTCTATTTACGTATGAAGCTAAAACTCTTAATATTCAAATCATTATATGACCTAAAGTTCTATCCACAATTTGTCATTAATATTATCATTAGTATTACCGAACTGGCGTTGTAAAGCCGTTTGATAATTCGTCTTATTGTTATCGCGCTCGCTTGTTGGATATTGGAAACGACGTGGAATTACACCAGAATTACCCGTACCAGGACCACCCGCAGCAAAAGCAGGAATACCTGTACGTCTCCAAGTGAAATAGGATTCCATACCGCTGTGCATAAACAATGCAATATATTTTTGTTCCAAAATATTTGTCAAACTTTGATCTACACCGC
>JAAFHO010000260.1 GCA_013297575.1 Chitinophagales bacterium | reverse complement strand
ATTGCCAGGTGTCGATATAGGCCAAAACGTTTATACACCACAAGCTATTGAACCTACTTATCCCGAGGGTTTGGTGCTAGAAATTCCCGGACTTTGTATCAGCCATGTCACCGCCGATTGGGCGGAGAAAACCGTACATTGCTTTGCGCGCGTAACCATGATGTGCGGCTGCCCGATCAACGATACGCCAGATTGGTTTTGGCCACCCACCGATTTTAAGATCCAATTAGTCACTTATATGAAAAGTAGTAAGGTGCTTAAATATAACCTGGGGTTCGATACAACACCGGACGTTAAGAGTTCTTTTACAGGCCAATGGCCCAACCAATCTGATGAAAATGATACCGTAGAAGAGGCTTGGATATGGGCAAGTGAACCCAAATTGGGGAATCAGGGAAAATACAAAATCTTCCCAAAACTATAAAAACAGGTAATCATTTGCCAATATACGCTTAATTCGTACTCAAAAATGGAAGTTTTCCCTGAATTATATACAGCTAGACTAAAATTAAGAAAAATTCAAATCGAGGATATTGACGCGTTGGTCAAATACGCCAATAATAAGAAAATATCGGATCATATTGTCAATATCCCACATCCTTATCGCGAACCAGACGCGGTGTTTAGGATAAGTTATGTGGTACAAGGTTTTAAAAATAAATTACGTTATGTTTTTGCCGTTATTCTAAAAGAAACAGCGGAGTTTATAGGTGAAATCAGCCTGCATTTCGATAATGATAAACAGGTGGCTCAATTGGGTTATTGGATTGGTGAACCGTTTTGGAACCAAGGTATCGGGACGGAAGCAGTGCAGTCCATTTTAAAATTTGGTTTTGAAAAACTACATCTTTCAATCATTTTTGCAACTGTTCATGCTGAAAACGAAGCATCAGCACAGGTTTTGGTCAAAAATAGCATGACCAAACACCATGAAAACGGCAATGTAATTAAATACGTATGCACTAAAGAAGACTATGATGCGCAGCAAGAAGTGTGAAATAGTCGCTTAGTGTCGGCGTGACCTCGAGTCATGCCGACACTACATTACAAATCACTCCATTACCATTTTTCCAAACCCAATAATCGCTCGCCCAAGTCATTCAAAACAGCGGTTTCGTAACGGGTTTGCTCCCATTTTCGAGGATCGCCGGGGAAAGCATAACCTTCAGGTGCAACTCGATTTTTCCATGAATTGACACGCCAATTTCGCAATTCATCATTGTCTTCTTCGGCGGGCATCATCGAAATATATTGGGCAATCCGAACCTTGTCTTTTGAATTATTGGCGCGTATGCCATGCGGCTGGCTGCTATTGAAAATTAATAAATCGCCTGCTTCTAATTTGGCTTTTACAAAGTGCTGCTCAAATCCGGTGGTATCGGGTTTAAAACGGTTTCTATCTTCCGGTTGCGTCAATTTCCAAGTGTCATAAGTGCGAAAAAGTTCAGGAATACACTGAAAACCACCCATTTCCTCATCCAATTGATCGGCAAGCGCCAATACGCCCTGCACATTTTGCGGTTTGGTTTCTGGGTCGTAATCCCAATGGATAAATGCTTTATACTCGTGTCCTGGGCGCAAAGGGAAATTCAAATTAGCGCGATCAATCGTCACCCATAGCTTTTCAGTACCCCAAATATCCACAAAAGCATCGTAAACGCGCTGTATTTGGCGGTTATTCCATAAGTGTTGGTTGTTATACACTTCTACCATACCAGTATTGGTGAGTTCTTTCATTTGCATTTCGGCGCGTGGAGGCGCGTACCAAGTTTCGGGGTTACTGGGGTCTTTTTCATCAAATTCCCAAAGAAATTGCGCTGTCTTTAAGGCTTGCTCGCGTGGCACTGCATTTTTGATAATGACATAACCATTATTGACCCAAAACTGCCAATCATCTTCGCTTAACACCCGTAAAGGCGCGCCTTCAGCAAGGGAAGTTCTCAAACGAATTTTGCTACTTGTGGCGGTAGATGGGTTGCCCGGAATATCTTTATGGGCATTGTTGGGTACCATGGTAGCGGCCATGGTTTGCATGTTATTTTCCATGATTGAATAATTTATTGCTGTGAAATGATGGACAAAGGTATCTATATTTAAATCTGATGGGTTACTACAAAATTTACCTTTTTTTGAACAATATTGATATTTCATGTACTTTTACTTTAAAAAAAATGCACAAAATACAATTAGAGGCCATAAAGCCCAACAATAACAGCTCGTTTCATTTGATGCGTAACCCACGATTGAACGATTTTTACTTTTGGCATTTTCACCCGGAGTACGAATTGATTTTTATTGATGGCGCAAGCGGCCGGCGGCACGTTGGGGAACATATTTCCCGTTTTGAGGGTAGCGATTTGGTGTTGATAGGGAGCAATATTCCCCACCTCAATTTTGATTATGGGGTAAAAACAGACTACCAAAAAACAGTATTGCATATTCAGCCCGATTTCCTGAGTGAAGCATTTTTAAAAACACCTGAATTAGTCCATATCCATCAACTCTTTGAAAAATCGGTATATGGCATTGCGTTTTCAGGAAATACCAAAGCAACAGTAGGCGAGTTACTCCAAAAACTACATTTATTAACGCCTTTTGAACACTTTTTGGAAGTTTTACGCATATTTCAAATATTGGCCAATAGCACCGAAATGGAATTATTGCACGATGCACCCGTAAAAAACCAATACAATAAAAAGGCACAAGAGCGACTAAGGCTTTTGTACCGTTTTATTGATGCACACTACCAACGCAGGATAGAAATTGCGGAAGTGGCTAGTTTGTGCTATATGACCGAAGCGGCGTTTTGCCGTTCTTTTAAACAAATGACCCGTCTTACTTTTACGGAATTCCTCAATCATTATCGTATCAATCAGGCCAAACGATTGTTGATGCAAGACAAAAATATCAGCGAAGCCTGCTATGCTTGTGGCTTTGAAAGTTTGTCGTATTTCAATCGTGTATTCAAAAAAATTACCCATGAAAACCCACTGCAGTTTAAAAAACAATATTTTAGGGATTGTTAATTGAAATATACCTAATCAAGTGCTTTGCGCACCAATGGCGCTACTTTTGTCCCAATTAATTCGATAGACTGCATTAATTTATCATGCGACAAAGCGGCATTGTCCATTTGAAAAGAAAACCTCGTAATACCCCCCAAGTCTTCACTATGCCGAAGTATTTTAGCCGCTATTTCTTCTGGACCACCTACCGCCAATGCGCCGTAGGTACCATTTTGAGCATCGAAACGAGTACGAGTAACGGGAGGCCAACCGCGTTCTTTGCCAATTCTTGTAAAAGTTTCGGCATAGCCCGGATAATAATCCTGAACGGCTTCATCTGTGGTATTGGCCACATAACCCAAGGAATGTACGCCCACTTTTAATTGCTCCGGCGCATGTCCTGCCCTTTTACCTGCCGTTCTATACAGATCCACTAACGGGCGGAATTGGCGGGTTTCGCCACCAATAATAGCCACCATGAGCGGTAGCCCTAGCGTACCAGCCCGCACAAAAGATTCTGGTGTGCCACCAACGCCTACCCATATCGGTAGCGGATTTTGAATTGGACGTGGATAAATGGATTGATTATGGAGTGCTGGGCGAAATTTTCCAGACCAAGTGACCGATTCATTATCTCTAATTTGGAGTAAAAGATCGAGTTTTTCCGAAAACAATTCGTCATAATCGTGCAAATTCAAGCCAAATAATGGAAAAGATTCAATAAACGAGCCACGGCCAACGACCATTTCTGCTCTACCTTTTGAAACCAAATCTAGCGTTGCAAAATTTTGGAATACCCGTACTGGATCGGCAGCACTCAATACAGTTACGGCACTGGTGAGCCGAATACGATGGGTGCGAGCAGCGGCAGCGGCCAGTAATATGACTGGTGCCGAATCCAAAAACTCTTTGCGGTGGTGCTCTCCGATGCCAAATACATCCAATCCTACTTTATCGGCATGCTCTATGCGTTCGAGCAAATCAGACAAAGATGCCATGCTATTATTACTGGTTGTACCGGTAGAAGTTGCGGCTGCGGCAAAACTATCAATGCCAATTTCCATATTATTTAAACTGAGTTGAAAAATGATCGGATACGAAAAAATAATATAGCACCATGAACAAAGTATAATTTTGAATACAAAAGATACATCGCTTACGCTACACCATCTAATCGTGACAACTAAACAGGATTCATGGAAGAATGTTCTTTGGCAAAATGGGTTAGAAACTATAGGTACTGATATGCTTTAAAAATAGAGCGTTTAGGTTGTTTATGGCTGCCAATCATCTAATATACAACGGTTGCAAACGAGCCTATTGAATCAATATACTTGAACCGCTTTTAAAATCAAAATAAAATCATACAAATATGCACGTATAAAAATTATAATTGTACATTTGTCCAATGAGAACGTGTAAACAATACGTTATTCAATTTGGATGGGAACTTTTTGCACTTCACCTGAAGTATCCACCCAAATGAACATAAAACTACTTACACCTTCTTAAAATATAATTTTTAAAATCAACTTTATTATTTATGAAAATTCCTTGGTGGCTTGTACTACTCGTATTCGCGGGTTTTTCGTATTGGAGCGTTAATTACTGGCACTGTTACAAGTGTGGGTGTTGCAACGGTGCCATACCGCCCGAGATTGCCCAAAACATTGGTGCTCCATTATTCAATTGGAGTGCTGCCCAACCTAACCCCGATTCCAATTTCCTGGCTTGGAAAAAGCGGTTACTTTCTAAAGGTGGTCAAGGCGACACCTTGCTTATTACAGGATTGTATCGTACGGCTGAAGCATTCACAAGTAAAGACGGCAATCTTGGCCTTGTGCGCGCAGCAGCATTACGCGCAATGATGGCACCCGAAATGCCTGAAAACCGTATCCGATTATTGGCTAAAGCAGTCAGTGATGATTGGTCGGCCAGTGGCGACCCTCGTCAATCGGCTACTTTCGATTGGTCTAAAATGAACCTTAAAAAAGAAGCGGGTGCAATTATCGAATCTGATAATATGGTGACCTTTTTATTTCCTTTCAATTCAACGGAAAAAGACCAAGATCCCGCTGTGGATGCCTACTTAAAAAAGATGGTAGAACAACACAAGGCGCTCACCACTACATTTGAAATATCTGGTCATACCGACGATGTGGGTGAACCCGCTGAAAATGTCAAACTAGGTTTAGGTCGTGCCAATTCTATCGCTAAAATGTTGATTGCCAATGGTATAAATGCAGCCCGTATCAAAGTAGATTCCAAGGGCGAAGCGGAACCCGTAGCAGATAATACAACAGAAGATGGCAGGCATCAAAACAGACGGGTGACCATTAAGACCAATAAATAATAAACAAATACCCAAATTGGAACTGATTTTCTTACATTTATACTAACAATTTTAAACACTTAGATATGTTTTATAATTTACTTTTCTCTACTTTCCGGGAAGATTTGCCCGTTGGACTTGCACTTTGCATCGTTCCTTTTGTATTGGGCTGGCTTTTTTCTTATTTATTTCATGGTGTGTCGGGGCTGCAACAACAGGTAAAAACATTGACGCAAGATAAATCTCAACTCGAGGAACGGGTTAAAAACCTAGACAATACGCTCACCGAAACGCGCATGAAATTATCACAATGCGAAGCAGAATTGGAGTCTACAACCACCAATTTGCGCAAATGCAAAAATGATTTAATGCTCGCCGAAAGCGAAAGGAATATGCTCAAAGAGCAGATAAAAGAACAAAAGAAATAAGAAATTCTTTTGAAAAATAAAAAAGGAGAGATACTTGTCTGTAATCACAACAAGTTATCTCTCCTTTTTTTATGCTTTATTTTATTGGCGAATCGCCTCTACTGGATCCATTTTACTGGCTTGCCGCGCAGGAATCAAGCCAGCAAGCATACCAACGATTACGGATGTCAAAATACCGAACATGACATTACCTAGCGATAAAGTGATTTCAAAATCGAGTACCCTTGATATAATGGCGGTAACGATCCAAATTAACAACAATCCCAATAAGCCGCCAACGACACAAAGCAGCACCGCCTCCACCAATATTTCAAGCAGTATAAACCAACGTTTGGCACCTAAGGCCATTTTTATACCGATCAGATTGGTGCGTTCCTTGACGGACACAAACATAATATTGGCGACGGAAAACATGCCCACCAATAGTGCAAAACCGCCGATAAGTGCGCCTGCAAAATTGAGTACTCCAAATACACCATCAAATAAATTACTAAGAATAGAAAGGGTATTTAAGGCAAAATTATTCTCTTCTCTTGGTTTTAAACGCCGTTCGGAGCGCAATACGCCCGTGATTTCGTCTTGCATATCATCCAGATTAACACCGGGTTTGGCCTGCACGCACACACTGGTTCTTTCAAACTGCCCTTCTTTCCGCACATTAAAACCACGACGGGCGAGGTTAAAACCAACGAGCACGGCTTGGTCAAAATTAAAAGGTTTGAGTAGATCGTTTCCTGCCTTTTTTAATACACCGATAATGCGCAATTTCCTGCCGCCTACATTTATTTCTCGGTCAACGGGGTCTATGCCAGGGCCAAAAAGGCTTTCTGCAATTTTGTCGCCCATGACACACACATCCGTACCGGAGTGGTATTCTACGGAGTTCATAAAACGCCCATCATTGTCAAATTCTAGGTGAAACAAATCTTGACAATCTTCTGTAACACCAAGAAAGAATACATTTTCGACATTAGAAGAGCGAAATTTTACAGTTTTCGAGCCAAGGAATTGCCAAAAACCTACTTTATCGGCTAGTTTTAATCGGTCTTGGAGAGCCTCAAACTCGGTGAACGAAAAATTAGGTCGGCGCATCCATTTCCAGTAATTATCGCCTGGGTCTTCGCTCCAAGAGAATTTTTCGATATAAATAACATCGTTACCGAGTTTTTTCATGGAGTTTCGAATATTGTCTTCCAGCGAGTTGACCGCGCTTTTTACTCCAATGATACAGAAAATACCGATCGTGACACCGAGTAACGAAAGGAATGTGCGCAGCTTATTAGCCCACAGTTGTTGTAGTGCTTGTGCCGCGCCTTCTTGTATAATACGTAAAGTTTGAAACATGGAAACAAATGTACTTTGCAGGATAGGTTTTTATGGTATGTTTCGATAAAACAGCAAAATAAATATATAAAAGTGCTGATTACCACAATTTTTTCTACCACAAAGTACAAAGACTTAGCGTACACATTTATCCACCACAAAAGTGTACGCTACACTTTGTGAACACTTGTGTACTTTTGCGGTAGAAAAAAGTTTACGCCACACTTCTAACAAAAAAATGACAAAAAAAATAATATTTATTGCGGTTTTATGGATAATTGGCCTGTTGGGACATCAGTCGTTATTCGCGCAAAAAGGAGTTAATCCTGTACAAACGAATATTACCCCAACGAGTTTTACTTTAAAATGGCCAGATACCCCCCAAATTAAAGGCGCATTTTGGCACAAAGACAATATGCCAATTACTTGGGTAAACGGTACAACGCATGGGATACAATTCGATAACCTTGAGCCAGCCACGGTCTATTGGGTACAACCGGCAACGATCATAGATAAAGATACCCTTTTGCTTCCCCCAGTCCCCTACTCTACCCAATCATT
>JAAFHO010000026.1 GCA_013297575.1 Chitinophagales bacterium | reverse complement strand
TTTGTCGCTAAAGCATTTAATTTGAACCCTTTCAAAGTTGAGTTCCAGAGCATCTGGCTCTATTAGGCTTGCTGCCCCATTACCTGTACAGCCCTTAGTATCAGTGACTTGAACGGTGTATGTACCTGGTGCTAAGTCGGTAATGGTATTGGTTGAGCCTCCAGTATTCCAAATATATTTACTCAATGGGTGGTCTCCTAAATGGCTATTGATGGCAATTGTCCCATTTTTTGCGCCATTGCATTGGATGTTATTTATCGTAAATTGTGGTACTACTTTTGGTGGCTCTGTCAATTCTAAATTATAAACTCTAGAACAGTTTTGTTGATCCGAAATGGTAAGCGAAAAAGGCTTTGCTCCGGGTAAACTACCCCAATACTCTCCCGTAGGCGCGCCCGGAAGCCCACCCCATTGGAAATTATAATTGGAAGTTTGCCCATTACCTGCTCCACCTTGTACTAGATTGATCGCTGCTTGTCCATCCGTGTATCCAAAGCAAGTAGGCGGAATGAGTAGGATATTAGCGCGAATGCTATCAAATTGTTCAATCGTAACGCTATTGGTGGCCGTGCATCCTTTTTTGTCGGTAGCAGTTACAGTGTAATTGCCATTGGCTAATGTATTAGCGACAGCGGTGGGGGTATTATTGCTCCAAAAATAGGTATAAGGCAAACCATTACCTCCATTTGCGGTGGCAGTAGCAATGCCGGCTGGTACACCAAAACAGGATTTTAGGGTTTGTACCGCATTTACACTTAGCACAGATGCGGGTTGAATAATACTCAAAGGGCCAACAATGAGCGAGCAATTATTATTATCAGTTATGGTTACTGTATAATTTCCTGCGGGTATTTGATCTATCGAAGCAGTGGTGGCCGTATTGTTCCAAAGGTATTTATAGGGTATGGTGCCACCACTTGGTGATACGTTTGCACTTCCTGTAGATGCGCCAAAGCAATCTGCGGGAACAACAATATTGGTAGCAGTCAATGAGGCTGGTGAAGTGACGCTTGTATTTGCAGTGATACTACAACCTTGGGTATCGGTGACCGTAACAGTATAAAGTGCCTGAGGCAAGTTATTCGCAGTAGGGGTGGTTTGTGCCGATAAATCGCTCCAAGCATAAGTATAATTGCCCGAGCCGCCTGTTGCTGTTACGGTTGCGCTACCATTGCTTTGTCCAAAACATTTTACGGCATTGGCCGATATTGCGCTAATGGCGATTGCATCGGGACAATCGAGTGTTTTGGTGGCAGTTATGGTGCAATTATTGGCATCTGTAATCGTAACAGTATAGGTATTGCAGGTAAGGGCAGATGCATTGGGCGTGGTTTGTCCATTGCTCCAAAGATAGGAATACGGTACAGCGCCACCGGAAACTGCCGTGGTAAGGCTGCCATCAAAAATGCCTGAGCAACTAGGCGCGTCGGCGGTTAGTCCAATGTTCAGCGGTGTGGCTGGAGCGATGCTAAATGCTATTTGAGCGGTACAGGCGTTTTTATCGGTGACCGAAATCTGATAGTTTCCTGCACATAAAGCATTGTATGTGAGTATATTGTCTGGTAATCCTGGTGTATTCCAATCAATGGTATAAGGTGTAATACCACCACTAATTTGCAGCGATGCACTACCATCACATTTTCCCGCACAACGCTCTGGCGTGATATTGTTAGATATAGCAACTAAAGCAGCGGGCGAGTTAACCAATGCTTGAGCGGTCACTGTGCATCCATTTCTATCTTTAATTGTAACGGTATAAGGCCCTGCGGGTAGATTAATGGCAGTTTGGGTAGTTTGGGTAGTACCTGTCCATTGGTAGGCATAAGGCTTAGTACCTCCTTTGGTATATACTGAGATGATACCATTGGCCTTGTTTTTGCAGGTTTCTGGCCCTGCAACAATACTATCCACCACTATTTGGGCGGGTTGTTTTACATCAATTAAGGTCGTTGCGTTGCAATTGGCTGCATCTGTAATGGTTACGCTATGGAATCCTGGAGTAAGATTATCGGCCGTAGCGGTGAGGTCGCCATTATCCCAGGCATAGGAATATGGCATTAATCCGCCATTTACAGTCACAGTGGCTGTTCCGTCTGGTACACCAAAACAAGAGGTTGAATCTTGAACGGCTGATAGCGAAATGGCTGGATTTTGCGTTAAATTTTGGGTAGCAGTAGAGGAACAACCTATTTGATCAGAGACAGTAATGCGATAACAACCCACAGGAAGGCTAAGGTATTGCTGACCAAACCCAGGGTTACTGCCCGTACAAGTACTCCAAACATATGACAAATTGCCTGTTCCTCCCATAGCAGTAGCACTAATACTCCCTGTTGTACCACCAAAACAACCAACGATAGTGGGGGTAAGGTTAATAACAATTTGAGCAGGTTGTGTAATAGTAAAAAACGAAGTATCCCTGCACCCTGCAGCATCTACTGCAAAAGCAAAATGGTTACCAGCGGGAAAAAAAGTAAGATTTCCGTTGGTATAAGGTGTGGCTGGGCCATAAGAAGAATAAAAAATAGTTTGACCCTGACCACCCATCGGCGTAATATCTACGGCACCATCGGTGGCACCGTAGCAACTGCATGGGGTAGTGTTCACAAGCGTAAGTTCCAGCGTACAATCGATAAATATTTGTGAACCTGTTACTTGATTCGGAGGACAAGCAACTGAACTGCTTTTGGCGCGCACTGCTATTGTGACATTATCGCCCGGTATTAATCCAGTAACGGTATAAGTATTGGTACTCACCGTTATCCAACCTGTATTATTTATGTTTACCTCGTAATCTGTAATGCCTGAAAGTGGATTCCATTTCCAAGTCATTATGCCATTGTCCATATTGGTAACGAGCAAACCAGTGGGTGCTGGAAAGAAATTTTGAGGCGTAATAATGACTGTATCTTTGTGGGTACAGTTGAAATTGTCTTTTGCTGTTAATATATAAGTTGTTGGTGAATTAGGTGTTGCAATGGGATTTGGACAAGTTGTGCAAGACAACCCAACGGTATTGTTCCAAGTATAGTTAACTGTATTGGGAATATTAAAACCAATCGTCCAATTGTTAAGTGTACCCATTTGGTTTTGGCCAAATCCATCAGAAACGATCAGTTTCCAATCGCCATTGACCATAGCATTGTTCAACGCGCTCCAGTTGCCTTCAGGGGCGTAATTGCCATTAAAAGGTGCGGTACCCATATTAATTGGGTTTGTAGCAGTGGGTGTAAAACAGGTCACTTTATAATTATCGCCACTGCCGCCATTGGCTGTACTGAGTTCAATTTGTTTATTGTCGGGCGATCTTAGGAAAAGAAATAAATCTGCGTCAAAATCAGTATTAATATCTACGCATACTGATTTGATTTGGGTAATTGGGTTCGTCAATAATGTGTACCCAAGGCTACTGACTGTAACCGGAGCAATATATGGATTGGAATGTGGATGGTTACTAGCACCAAATTTGTAAGCTGGTACCGACTCAAACCGTACCTCTTGTGTCGTTCCAGTTAAAGATGCACCGTTCAATTGCACTGGTGCTCCAGTACAAACAGTCGTATCCTGCATGGCTGGATAGTTGACATTACAAGAAAAGCAGTTAGGATGGGTAAAAGGCAAAACAGTTACTTTAAGCGTCGTATCCCAATTACAACCATAACTATCTGTAGCGGTATAAATATAGGCTGCTGTTCCTGCATTTTGGGGAGAAGCAGCGATCGAATCGGCACTATAATAAAAAATATTACTTTGATTTTTCCATTGCCAACTTTGAATACTGGGCGAAAATGTCTCCACATTGGGGTATAACGCATCGTTAAAATTGATACCCCAACTAAAAATATATCCATTGTCGCCAGGCCATAAATCTGTCACGGTTATCGTCCATTCGCCATTGAGTGGGCATCCAATTAAACCAGTAAGGGATTCATAACTTTTATAATTTGCAGTCGGCAGAGTACCAGATCCTCCTAACGAGGTATTAAAATACTGAATCCAATAGGGATTGGTTGCCGTGGGCGTCCAGCAATAATCACGACCAGCGCCCGGTATTGGGAAAAAATCGTCAAAATCATTTGGAACACCAAGAAAAACCTCTGAACCCGTTTGGCCAGCGTGGTTATGTAAGGTTACTTCCTCTCCACTAGGGCAAGTGATTTTTATTTCAATATCGCGCGCCCAAGAGTGTTCCATATTGACACAAATACCTTCTAAATCGTTGATATCGGTCAATACTTGCCCGGGCGAAAATGCAGTGAAATTGAGGCTAGTACTAAATGGAATACCTGTTCCATCCGGTAGGGCAAGGGAATCGGCCCTTATGCCCGCTACGCTAAATGCACCCATGCCCGGTGCAATGCCCAAATTATTGCTTCCTGTATTGATGGCTACGGCCGCCGAAAGATTCAGGGTGTCTCCACTACAAATGGTAGTAGGGTAGGGGTTTACAATACTAAAATCGGGGCGGGGTGCTACTCTAATACGTTGGCTAATCAAGTTGGTACTGGGGCAGCCCTGCGCATCTTTAAGGGCTAATTGCACATAATACCCACCAGGTGCATCAAAAACATGGGAAACAATAGGGCCATAAGCAATATCGCCATCGCCAAAACTCCATTCAAACTCAGTCGTAAAATCGGATTGTGGGTAAACCAAGTTATTCTGTGGATATACACCTTCACCTGTAAATGTGACCCTTTTTCCAGGGCAAATATCGATCCAGCCGGTATCAACAGGGGAAACAAGGGGCAGTGTACTCACTAATTTTGCCTGAACAATTTGGCAAGATTTTATACAACTAATCACTGCCGACCAACCAGGTGCGGTTCCTGCACTATTGGTCGTAAAATTCAACGTAAGACAGCCCGATGTGTTTGCTGCGGTTGCTTGTACTACGATGGGAGTACCTGCTGGATATTGATCCGAACAAGACAACAGTGGTGCTGATGTACTGGTGCCGTCGTAAAAACAGAGCAAATCTCCAGCAGCCAATTGTAGCCCCGAAAAATCGAGGCGAATATGTGTACCACCTCCTGCACCACCAGCACAGATCGTGGTTGTGATATTTAGGTTGTTGCCATAGTCGCCATTATTACCACCTGGGTCAAAGAAAGAGCCTTTACAATCGTTGATCGTTGTATTGGCCATATTATAGGTATTTTGGGCAAAAAGAGCCGAAATAGGTGCTAAAACCAGTAGCAGAATGAGTTGTTTTATGGCCATTTGGCGTTATTTAATATTTGAAAGAATCATTTCGGAAAGGTCAAAAACAGGTACATCATCGTTTCGTTCTTTGGCCTTTAGTCCATCTTGAAGCATCGTGATACAGAAAGGGCAATTGGCAACCAAGGCTGTTGGATTGGTCAATAGTGCTTCTTCTACCCGCTCAATATTGATTCTTTTGTTGCCCGGTTCGTCTTCTTTCCACATCTGCGCACCGCCTGCTCCACAACAAAGGCCATTTTTTTTGGAACGTTTCATCTCGACCAAATCAATATCCAACGCTTCCAGCAACGCTCGTGGCGCTTCATATACATTATTGGCGCGGCCAAGGTAGCAGGAGTCGTGGTAGGTAATGCGTCGTCCTTTAAAATCGCCTGATTCTTTCATTTTCAAACGACCATTTTTGATCAATTCATCCAGTAATTGAGTATGGTGTACCACTTCGTAATGACCGCCCAATGCTGGATATTCGTTTTTAAGGATATTAAAGCAGTGTGGACAGGCAGTTACTATCTTTTCAACACCATACATGTTGAGTGTTTCAATATTCATGGCGGCAGTCATTTGGAACAAAAATTCGTTGCCTGCGCGGCGGGCTGGGTCGCCAGTGCAACGTTCATCTTGACCCAAAATGGCAAATTCAACGCCTACATGGTTGAGTATTTCACAAACTGCTCGAGTGATCTTTTGGGCACGGGCATCAAAACTACCAGCACAACCTACCCAAAAAAGTATTTCTGGTGAGCGGCCCTCGGCCTGATATTCAGCGTATGTTTTTGCTAACATCAATAAATTATTATATTAAATGATTAATTTAAATTTCATGTATTAAAGTGCTAAAGGTATAAAGACTTTGTATTTCCAAAATAGCGTTTGTAGGACAGAATTTATTTTATTTTGCATTGTCGTAAAAATTGGGCAAAAAAGTGGAAACTTTGCGCCCTAAAAGTTCACGTTCAATTTATGAAAGTAGGTCTCGTCCAACACACCTGTTCCACTGATAAACAGGCAAATATTGAAAAATCGATCCAAGGTATTGCTGAATGCGCCCAAAAAGGTGCTGAATTGGTCGTTTTACAAGAATTACATTGCGGTATTTACTTCTGTCAAGCAGAAGATACGGCTATGTTCGATCTCGCTTCTCCAATTCCTGGGCCTGATACCGATATTTTTTCGGAAGCCGCCAAACAACATAATATAGTGCTTGTCACTTCTTTGTTTGAGAAACGAGCACCGGGATTGTACCATAATACAGCGGTAGTTTTTGAAAAAGATGGGAGCATTGCAGGTAAATACCGCAAAATGCATATTCCCGACGATCCCGCTTATTACGAAAAATTTTATTTTACTCCCGGTGATATGGGGTTTAATCCCATCGAAACTTCTGTTGGTAAATTAGGCGTACTCGTTTGCTGGGACCAATGGTATCCCGAAGCAGCGCGGTTAATGGCATTGGCAGGTGCTGAAATGCTGATTTATCCCACTGCTATTGGTTGGGAAAGCACCGATCCAATAGCAGAAAAAGAACGCCAACACGGTGCATGGTTTATTTCCCAGCGTGGTCATGCTGTAGCCAATGGCCTTCCTGTCATTACGGTCAATCGTACGGGACACGAATCGGATTGGAGCGGTGTTACGGGTGGTATTGAGTTTTGGGGTCAAAGTTTTGTAGCAGGCCCACAAGGGGAGGTGCTTCATTTATCATCGGTTGGCCATGAAGAAAATGTGGTGGTTGAAATTGATAAAAAAAGAACAGAAGAAGTGCGGCGTATTTGGCCATTCTTCAGAGACAGAAGGATTGATTATTACGGTGACTTGGTTAAACGTTACCGCGATTAAGAACGCCTCTATTAATTAAACGGCCACTGCTGCTTTAATGCCTGGCCAAGGCTCATAGCCCACCAGTTCAAAATCGTCGTATTTAAATCCAAAAATATCTTTAATGTCTGGATTAATTTTCATTACGGGTAACGCTTTTGGTGCACGCGACAATTGCAAGTTAGTTTGCTCTAAGTGATTGATATACAAGTGTGTATCACCGCCTGTCCAAATAAACTCTCCCGGTTGTAGATCGCATGCCTGCGCAAGCATGAGCGTGAGGAGCGCGTACGAGGCGATATTAAAGGGAACACCCAAAAATACATCAGCACTGCGTTGGTACAATTGGCAGGAGAGTTTGCCATTTACCACATAAAACTGGAACAAGCAATGGCAAGGTGCCAAGGCCATATCTGGAATATCGGCTACATTCCAAGCAGAAACAATAATACGCCTGCTATCTGGGTTGTTTTTGAGGGTATGTACCACCTCGGTTATTTGGTCAATGACACGGCCATCTGGTGTAGCCCAAGAACGCCATTGCTTACCATAAACTGGCCCTAAATCGCCGTTAGTATCGGCCCATTCGTCCCAAATACCTACACCATTTTCTTTAAGATAACCAATATTGGTATCACCCTTCAGGAACCATAATAGTTCATGAATGATACTTTTTAGGTGTACTTTCTTGGTGGTGACCAACGGGAAACCATCCAGAAGATCGAACCGCATTTGGTATCCAAATACACTTAATGTACCTGTTCCTGTGCGATCCGATTTTCTGGCACCGTTATCTAAAATATGTTGTAATAAGTCGTGGTATTGTTGCATAGTATCTCTAATTGCAACAAAGGTACTACTGTTTTACAAATGGCAAACCCTTACCACCATTTGGTATGCAATAATACACACCCGACGGCAATTCACTAATGTCAAATGGCAGTATATTCGAGCCATTGTTTAAGTCGATGGCTTGCTGCATTACCACACGGCCATCGTAACCGATCACTTTAAATATTACAGATGCTTCCTGCGTGGCATGGTATTCTACATAAATTTCGTTTTGAGCCGGATTAGGCGCAATGCGTTTGATACCGTCCGCTATTTCGCGCTCTAAGGTAATGATATTGGAATACTCCACAGTACCATCCGTTCCAAAGATGACTAGCCTATAATACGTGATTTGGTAAGGTTTCCCGTCTGTAATTTCGTATTTTTTCTCTCCCGTTGAGGTACTTATGGGTAATTGCTCTCCAATTGATTTCCAATTATTTATACCGTTATCGGAGCGTTCAATCGCGTATTTAAGCAAATGGCGCTCAGATAATGTTGTCCAATGCAAAATATTGCCGCTGCCTTCCATCATTCCGCTAAAATCGCTGAGTTCAATGGGTAATGGCGTGTTGCCCAGCACTGCACCAAACTCATTTGGAACAGAATTGAACTGCAAGTAAAACATCCCTGAAGAACCGATACTGGTTGCCGTAACATTGGTGTTGATCACGCTTGTGCCTGTATTATTCGCAATAGAGCAATCTGCTGTTGTGGCTGTAAAGCGCGAAATATTCAAATCCTCGGGTACAGCAGAGGGTAGTCCTGCTGCCGATTTTAAATTACCAAACTCGGTATCCGTGTAAAAAAGACGAATATCCCTTGCCGCCGAGGTATTTACTGAACTCGTAATGGCATAGTAACGCTGCATGTATTTTATGCCATTTGGAGCAGATAATACAGATGGGTTGAGTATTTCCTGAACGGTGACTGTCCCAAGATTTACACTTGATTTTACAGCCGCTACTGGTACTCCCAAATCAGCCGAAACGGGTCTTGTATAAATATTAAACCATTTAGTTGGCGCCGTCGATCCATTACACAGCGTTTGTGTATAAGTAGTGCAATTACCAGGGCTTGGTAATGCAATGGTTTCGCGTACTTCGATACAAAAAGAACCTACTACACTTCCATACCCATCAACTTGAATATAATAAGGAGTGCCGGCGGTCAAACCTGTATAATAAATACTCGGATTGAAACCATTACCTGTAACGCCGCCATCTTCCGCAGAGGTCAATAACTGAGTTGCCGTTGTTGGATTTTGGTTATTGTAGAGGGCAATTTGAACGTCGTCATTGCTGCCTTGTGGTGCAAAATCTGTTGTAATATTGACAGTGCCGGATGAAGGTGCATTGAACCAAAACCAAACTGTATTGCTTATCCCAGTAAACCAATCACCTCCATTGCTGGTTGTTGGACTAAATTCACCAGCAGAAATACTAGATCCTACATTGGTATAAAAATTACTAGCAGGACAAGCAGCATTCACGATCAATTGAATTGCTCCAGAAGATAAGTCATTGGCAAATGGCGTATTAAATACAAAAGGACCCACCCAAGTACTATTACCAGAAGCGCCCCCACACGTGGAGCGCACATAGTAGGCATAAGCGGTGCCAGTGGCCAATCCACTCAAAGTGTAGGGCTTTGCAGTTACAGTTACGGTAGTTCCTGAACCTAATGTAAATCCAAGGAGGCCCCACTGTATTTCCCAAGTCGTTGAAGAGCCGTTTTCTGTCCAATTAAGGGAAACAGAGGTGTTCGTAACTGGATTTACCAGCAATGCACTTGGTTCAGGGCAGGGAGAGGCCTGTGTTTTAAAGATATTTCCAACATAATACGGAGAAAGTACCCCGCCGGAGCAAATCGTTTGCACTTGTACTTCATATTTCGTACTCGGAGTCAATCCGGTCAATACTCTTGGTGAGGTTACATTGTTGATCGTCGTCCAAGATCCAGATGGAGAAAGCCGATATTGTAAATTGTAACCAGTTGCCCCCGCTATCGTATTCCAAGCCACCGATGAAGATGTAGTGCTAACGGGTGAAACAGTAATTGAACTAGGTGCTGAACAGGTGACTGTAGGGCAAGTTGCCACAATACAACTAGAAGCAGCGGTAACGGCGTTTCTGATCACATTGCCTGGTAACGGCCCAAAATTATTTGCCAAATTGATGCCTACACTACCCACCAAATGGCAATAACTCATAATAGTGCCACCACCTACAGGTGGAGTAGGCGCAGTAGTGCAACTGCCTTCAAAAGGATAGCCTGCCGTAGGGCCGCAATTGTCAATTGCACCGCCAGGCCAGCTACACGAATGTGTGTGCTCTGATCCAATGTTATGTCCCATTTCATGTGCTACTACATTCACCGTCCAAGAATAAGTTGGGTATGAATAATTGCTATTGATGCCACTAAAAGCATAATTGCTGCCGCTATTACATAAAACATCAAGATAGGCTACTCCACCTAGCCCACTGCCAGCCAATGAGACTAGATGCGCCAAATTTCCAGTGAAACTAGTTCGTAAAACTTGAAAATCATCTAAGGCATTTCCACTACTGGAATAGTCATAAGGGTCTTGTGTCGTCCATACATATACTTGTGATAGTGCAATGGATACCGCTTCATTATTATAAATCGTGGCTACGGCATTGAAAAAACCGGAGACATAATTCACGGTATTTTGTACCGAACTACCTTTGTTCACATACAAAGCATAATCTGCTTCAAAAAACTCTTGTACGCATCCAGTCACTTCGGGTGCGCTGGTAGGATTGAGTTTGGTGGTTGGATGCTCAGGAGAACGTATTATGCAATCTTTAAATGGTTGGGGAGGCAGCAGGTTTTCGGCAAAGAAAAGATATTCAGTTTCATTGCCAATGGTCTCTTTTCTGCCTAAATTGAGGTTACCCCATTCTCGGTGCGCCAAAACACCCATCATTTCGGTATCAAAAAAACTAAACGCGACGAGGCTGCCCGGTGCATTTCGTATTACACCGCGGTAATAAACACCTGGAGTGTAATCTGTTTTTTGCCAATCACCCGTGCGAACATTAAAATTAGGGGCAAGGATATTTTGTTGATACAAATCCACCGTGACTATTTGATCGTTGTAAGGAATCTGCATCGTCAGGTAGTCGGGGCGGCGCGACATGACCTCTGCAAGGGCCATTTTGTTAAGATTGAGCCGTTGTGTATTCCTTTCTAGGGCATCTTTTGGCGCTTTTAGTGCGGGCAAAGCACTAAAAACGCTAGACGCATCATAAAAAGTGAACCCAGATTGTTGAAACGCATGGATTTTGGTTTCAAGGACGCTTGCTTGTGCAATTACGTCGGAAGTGATGAGCAATAGCATACTCATCAGGAATAAAATGTTGTTGAGTGTTGAACGGTACATAATGTTATACTTTAAAATTATAAAAAAAACCAACGGAGAACCTGGTATAGGAGCCTAAAAGAGGTTAAACAAATCAGAAAGTCTCGGATTAAAAAAAGGTGGAAAATTCAAATAAAATTCCGAAGAAAACCGGTATCATTGGTGACTATTATTGCTCAAATTGCTCTACCACGATATCATCTACGAGCAGTTCACCTATTCCACCAGCATGCCAAAGGTACATCTCTATTCGGTCATATTGTTGTTTGGGTAATTTAATTTCCATAAACAATTGACGCGTTTCGCCAGCATTTAACAATCTTTGCAAACGAATCATGCGCTCGCGTACCACTTTTTCGCCGTTCATCACCCGAACAATTACTTGTGTCATGCGCCAAGTTTCCCATTCTTTTTGGAAGCACTTGGCACTTAGGTTCACCCTTAACCAAGATACACCATCTGTAGGTGCTGCAGGCAGTGTGTATTTGGGTGAAAATTGTATTTTCTCATTCAAAATCAACGACTTATTGCCATTTAGTTTAGGTAAATTGGCCGTTATCAATGTGTCGTTTTCGAAGTCATTACGCCAAATTTCGCGTATATTTTTACGGTCACTTACTCTATATTCATCCCTATTGTCCAATAATTTTGCCCAGTCTCTTTCCGCTTTTTCCTCGCCATATACCTTGAAAAAATAGCCTTGAGTCATTTGTTCCGCAATAAATAATCCACCACGGTGCGCTTGATGCGTCCACCACAAATTATGTCCAATCATTAGCCCAAATACAACCGGAAATACCACAGAAGACCATTTTTGCTCCATTACCCAACTCGCAAAAGCCGCCAATGGAAATAACCATAGTGCATAACTCTGGATCATAGCACGTGCCCCAAAACTACCACCATACCACCAGATACTCCAAGCACAAGTGATATAAGTAAATACACCCAAAAATACCAAAATCGGCCATGTGAGAGACCGCTGACGCTGCCAAAGTGCATAAATACCCAGTACAGCAAAAGCCATCACTGGTGAATAAGGCAACCAACCGGCCCTAAAACCAACCAGTACTTCCTTAAAATGTGGATGTAACCAGTCAAAACCTTGGTCTTGATAACTATAAACCACCCATTGGCCAGTAGCCCATTTCCAATAAAATAATTGTACCGATGCTACGGCTAAAAATGACACTGCAGCAAAAGCCAGTAATTTGAAGCTTTTTAAGAAAAATGAAAAACGCGTTCGATCAAAACCCCAAAACAATGGAATCAATAGTGAAATAATCTCTGTTGGCCGAGTTAATGTAGCCCAACCACATAAAACGCCAATTAAAATGGCATAACGGGCACTTGGTTTTTTATAAAATTGTATCGTTGCAAAAATCAAAATACTGTACAATGTAAACAGCCAATTGTGCGTCATAGCACCATCAATTGCCGTATAGTTGAGGTAATTACTACCAAAAACCATTAAAAAAAGGGCTGCCGCAACTGCTTTTTCTGAAAAGTAATTCAATAATACCTTTCGGGCAAACCATAGCCCCAAAAACGCGATCAATAAACTACCCCAACTAATGGCCAATTGATAGGGCAACGAAAAACCATCAGCAGGATATCCAAAAATGTTTGCAGCAATATGCGCCACCAAAAACCAAGGCAAAAACTGTAATGCCTGCCCAACGGAGTATTTCATTACATAATTCCCCGATTTTTCGTCCTTAAACGCTTGTCCCATACCTGGCCCAGGATGGTACTTTTGCTCGATCTCAGGGAAAAAAGCCAATCCCTTCATATCACCATAAATCAGCGCAGCGGGTAAATACAAATAATAACCCGATACATCCCAACTGATGGTAGCCTCTGTGTTCGCTTGTTTCCAGCGTGGATAATACAAAAATGCCGTTGCGGTTAGGAGTAATACGCAACACCAAAAAGCGTGAAGGGAGAAACGAGGCAAAGTAATTTGAGTTATTAAATATTTGAGTAATGAACAATGCACTTCAAAAATGATGTTGCAAAAGTAGATTTCTTACGCGTATCTTTTATCATTTTTTTTATTTGATTTTCAATTACAAATATTACGGTGCGCTGCACCTGAAGTTTTTTGTAAGAATTACTTGCAGTGCTGGGAATTCATGTCAAATTTTAAACAAAAAAATCAGACCTTTGCGACCCTTTCAAAATATGCCGAATCAGAAAGTAAGTTCTAAAACACAAAACAAGATAAAATATGCAGTCTATTGCAGTCTATTGCGGTGCCAATAAAGGCAACGATCCCATTTTTGAAGCAGCAGCCCGTGAAATGGGCAAATTACTGGCCGAAAACCAAATTCGTGTAGTATATGGTGGCGGTAGTGTGGGGCTCATGGGCGTATTGGCCGATGCCACACTCGAACATGGTGGTAAAATAACAGGAATAATTACCCACCAACTCAATGACTTAGAACTAGGACACCCCGAAGTGGAAGAAATGTTGATCGTGGACTCTATGTCGGAGCGCCGTGTACTACTCATCAAAGATACCGATGGCGTAATCACTATGCCCGGTGGATACGGATCTATGGACGAATTATTTGAGGCACTTACTCTGGCGCAATTGCACCAATACCAGCGTCCAATTGGCCTACTCAATACCGATCATTACTACGATCCTCTATTAGCGATGTTGGATCAAATGGTAAAATACGGCTTTTTGAAAGCACAAAACAGAAAACTCTGCATTGATGATCCTACGCCCGCGGGCTTATTGGCCAAAATGAAGGCGTATGAATACGATGCGATTAATAAATGGATTTAATGGTCGTGCCTGATTTGTATTTACACCTCGGCACTTGATAACTCAAACACCGTTATTTCGGGGAAAATACCGACCCGCGCAGGCATACCCAACCAGCCAAAGCCGCGGTTGACGTACAAATGACGTTGGCCTTCTTTGTATAGATCAATCCAACGAGGGTATACAAATTTCACCAAACTCAATTTGAGCCAAGGTATATCTATGCCCATTTGCATCCCATGCGTATGGCCACTCATGGTCAAATGGATCAATTTTGGGAAGTCGAGTACGTGCATGTCCCAATGGGTGGGGTCGTGCGACATTAATAGTTTAAACTCATTGTCGTCCACATCGGCGGTTGCTTTTTCAAGATCACCAAATTGAGGAAATGGCGGTTTTCCCCAGTTTTCTACACCAATCAAACGGATAGATTCGCCCCCTTTTTCTAACTTTACATTGGCATTGTTCAACAAGGTAAAACCTGCATTGGCATAGCGTTTTTTTACCTCCTCTTGGTTCTTTTTAAGTGCTTCTTCGCTATCAAAAGAGCCAAAAAAGCCATAATCGTGGTTACCCAACACCGAATACTTGCCCATCGGAGCCGAAAGCGCATTCCAAGAAGGAATATAGGCATCTGTTTCTTCGGCTTTTTGATTTACAAAATCACCAGTAAATAAGATCAAATCCGGCGATTGTGCTTGAATCATTGCAATCCCGCGCTTTACTTCTTCTACGTCATCAAAACTACCGCTATGCACATCCGATATTTGTACAATACGCATACCATGAAAAGCCTTGGGCAGGTCTGCAAATTTTAACTTTACATTACGCACCGTAAAGTCATATTTACCCTTTGTGATACCGTACAAAAACGAAAAAAACGGTATGGCGGCCATTCCTATACCTAATTGACGGACAAAACGGCGGCGGCCTTTGTTCGGTGTTCGTGCAGATGCGCCTGTAGTGAAAAAACGCGCCGCTCTACCAATGCCGTGGAAGAGGTCATTGATCAAATAGTACACAGCCCAAACGAGCAGCGTGACTCCTATGCTAAAAGTAAGCCCTAGAAAAATATTGAAAATAGGATCAGCGCGTTTGTTTAGGAATACTAAACCCGCAATACTAATCGGTAAATAAGCAATAAAGCCATAAAACAACCATTTTCCAAGGTTGTTATGGGTATTGGATGAAAAGGCTTCATAAGGTTTTTTACGAATGAGGTAAACCACCAGCCCAAGGATAAGCAACCAAAATACGATTGCTGCAATAATTCTAGGATGCATAATGCACTACTAAACCCTCAATGCGGTGCTAAGTTTTGATTTATCGACAAAAGCAGGTTATTTAACGTCGTATTCATATTGGCTTAAGACGCTTGTGTATTGCTCGCTCCTTAATGTGGTAAAGTGTCTTTTTGGGGTACGGGTTTCGGAATCATTAAAGAATCAGGGACATCTGGTTTAAAGCGATTCATTGATGCATTTGTGAAAAAACCAAAGACCCAGCCCTTCATCCCATCTTTTGTCTCCACTTCATACCAATAATCCTCTGCAATTCCTTTTTTACCTTTGCTGTTGGTGGTGTGTGTTTTGGCCAATTCTTGTGTGCGATCCCATTGGTCAATCTTATCTTTTTTCTTTATGGTTGCCAATATTGGCGCGTCGAACAAGGCCTCGGTATGAATATTAACCGTTCCATTATAAATAACTACGAGCGAACGTACAGGTTTGGGGCGAACACCGTTCAAGGTATCTTGAAGCACAACAGAATAACCTACGGATGCTGCTGCACTGGTATCGCTGTTATTTCTGACTGCTTTGATAAGATTACCAATCAACAACAATTCTGGCTGAATAGGGGAATATGTTTTATTGTTTTGGTAATCTGTAACAATCTTTTGCGCCTCGTTGTATTGTTGGTGCGATAAATTATATTCTAAATTAAATCCGGCTGCTTTGCTGAATTGACTAAAAAGAACAGAATTGGGGTCTTTTTGCTGGAAAAATAACCAGCCAAGCGCCATTCCAACCACAGTTGCCGCGATACCACTGGCAAGTATAGTTTTAAATCCAAATCCACCTTTTTGGATGCGCAGTTGCTCGTAATCGTGTTGCCATTGTTGTACCTCCTGCTCTAAGGTAGCCGTTTTCTGCTGAAAAGCATTGACATAAGCAACGTGTTCTTGACGTATTGCAGTTACCTCTCGTATGTTCTGTTGTGCTACTTTTACAGATTGCAGCGCAGAGATGAGTTCGTCCTGTAATTGTTCCACCTCGCGTGCTAATGCTGCATTTTTGGCGGATAATTCTTGTTTTTCACTGTCGGTTATCTCGTTGACTGCGGTATCCAAATGTCCGCTGTTGGGCAGAGCGTTTGTTTGTGGATGTTGGGGGGTATTCAATTTACGGATCTCATCTTGTGCTGCTATGAGTGCGGTTCTTGATACCGATAATTCTTCTTGCAGTTGAACAATATGCTCATCGCGTATTGATAACCATGCTTCCAATTCGGGGGATAAATGTTGGTTGTGCTGATCCATACTAATCGGTTTGAACTTTCTTCATTGACAAAGGTATCGCATTGCACTATATTATAGTACTTTTGCCTCGAAATTATGAAAATAGATATATTAGCCATCGGTATCCACCCCGATGATGTAGAACTTAGCGCTATTGGTACTTTGCTCAAACACGCAGCGACAGGCAAAACTTTTGGTCTGCTCGATCTTAGTGTCGGCGAATTAGGCACCCGCGGTACTGCCGAAATTAGGCGCGCCGAAGCGATGGATGCTGCTCGTATTTCGGGTGCGTCTTTTCGTGTTTTTTCGGATATTCCCGATGGTTTATTCACTCATACGCCCGAACAATGGCTTAAAGTGGTGCATTTTATCCGAAAATACCGCCCTGAAATAGTATTGTGCAATGCTCCGCAAGATCGTCATCCAGACCACGGCCGGGCGGCAAAAATGGTAGCGGATGCTTGCTTCTATGCAGGTTTGGAAAAAATTGAAACCCTAGATGATGCAGGTAACCAACAAGCCAAATGGCGACCTAAGGCAGTATATCATTATATTCAGGATCAACAACTTACACCTGATTTCGTGGTGGATATAACGCCATATTGGGAGAAAAAAATGGAAACAATATTGGCATTTAGATCGCAGTTTTTTGATCCGTCAAATACAACACCTAATACACCCATTTCGGGCAAAGAGTTTTTGTCTTTTATGGAAGCCAAAGCGCGGGTGTATGGAAGACCTATTTTGGCTGAATATGCCGAAGGTTTTATAGTGGCGCGTACACCTGGGGTTGAAAATTTATTTGATTTGAGGTAAAAAACGCGTATCTCTTTACGCTATCATTCCTTGTAGTACCGCATTTAAATTTGTGATGGCTTCGGTCATTTTCCAATTGTCCCGATTGCGTTTTTCCACGTAATTGGAGATGGAGCGAACCTCTACAAATGACACTTCTGCCAACAGACAGGCGTAAAAAAAAGCAGCCCCTTCCATACTTTCTACCTGCGCATCGGGGTAATTGATGCGTAATTGCTCAATGGAGGCCTCATTACCGTGTACTTTGTTTACGCTTATGCCGTGTACTTTGGGCAAAAATTGGGTATGAATTGCAAAATTGTCTTTCAATTTTTTGTTGATAAAGGGCGGTTGATTAGCCTGTAATAAACCAACCGAAAATAAATCAGTAAAATGTCCATCTGCCTGCTCCACGCCTAAATCGGCAAATTGCTCCTCTACCACGTGTACTACCGCGCCTAGTTGAAGTTGGAGGTCAATAGCACCCGCAATACCCGCGTTAATCGCTAAATCGGGTCTAAAACTGGTCAGTACCACCCCCATACTAAATGCAGTGGCGGCCCCTCCAATACCAGTTACCAGTACACGTACGATGTTTTCGCCCTGTTGATAGGTGCTTTCGTCCAATTTCGTACTCGTTTTTTCGAGCCATTCTACGGTGGGGGCTATTTCAGCGTGCGTTGCCGCTACTAATAATATAATCATTATTATAATTTGGTGCGTTCGGCCAATAATTCAGCCCTTTTTGGGTGATTTTTTGCTTTTGTGGCCTGTATAGCCCTTTCAGCGACTTCAATGTAGATAATAGAAAATGTATATAAGAGCGGCAACAACAAAGCAATGCCAATCCAAGCGGCTTTTTGTGTACAAAGGGCTAGAATCAACCACAGCAATAACCACAAAACACCTGTAATGAGTTCAATTCCAAAATAAAAACTGGTTTTAAACTCTCTTTTTTTGATTTTGTTGTCCATCATATGTTGAGCCAATGTAGCAATCGGCCACCGCACAATATAGCCCAATAAAAAAAATGGAAGTGTCAGCAAAAGGAATATCCAACGGGAGTAACTTGCCCAATGTGGATGGAGCAATGCTTCGTCGGTAAGTCCAGCATCCCGTACTTTGTGTAAATATTTCTTAACTCCTTTTTTGAGTACTGCTTTTTCTTCTTCTGGCATCGCATTAACCCACTCGGTTACTTTTTTCTCACCTTCAAATTGAGTACCCGAAAAATGAAAAATGGGCCAGTGCCCAATAGGATGTTCGCTGCGGTGCAAGGTAAGGAGGCGCTCTACAAAGTTATCATCATCGGGATTATCAATATGTAAACACAGCGGTTTCAGTGCTTCAAAAATGTCTTTGCATAATTTTACTACCGCAGCGGCTGGCGATTTTTGATAATCTTCCCAATAATCTTTAATATAAATGGGGGTTCCAACATTTATAAATGCCACGTCGCGCGGACGATCTGTAGCCCAGTAGGCGGCACCAACGGGCAGTATCTGCAAATCATCCTGTCTCAGATTTTCGTATGCCGTAAATGCCAACCTCGCAATACCCTTTTGAATAGGCATTAATCGTTTATCATAATGGTGCACACCCTCTACGAACACACACAACGCTTGTCGATCCTTCATTTGAGCAATTGTATATTCCGTTACTTCGTCCATCCGATCAGGGTCATTAAATCCATCACGGTTGCGTTTTACAGGAAACATATTGAACTGTTCAAATATTTTTCGTACCGTTGGCTTCACAAAAAGGTCGCCACGTGTCATAAAGTACAGGGGCGGATGAGCAAAATCGCCCATGATAATGGGGTCAATAAAAGCCGTAGGGTGGTTGGCTGCAATTAGAACAGGTGTATCCGCCGGAATTTGGTCAATCCTGCTTAAATTAATACGTTTAAACTGGTTGCACATTTGCCAAGGCAGCAAACGTTCAAAAATAACATATAATATTCCCTTACTTTTGTGGCGAAATTTCAGTTTCATAACGCAAAGGAACGAGATTTCTATAAAGGTGCAAATAACCCAACAATTAAAATAATGCCCAAGCATATCATCATAGTAGGCGGGCCTACAGCAAGCGGTAAAAC
>JAAFHO010000259.1 GCA_013297575.1 Chitinophagales bacterium | reverse complement strand
TTCTTTCTCCCAATACCGATGATGACGGCGTGTGGATCCACCAAGATGCGTGGTTCTCCATGGGCAAATTGGACAAGGATTTTTCATTGGATTATACCTTGAAAAACAAAACCAATGGCGTGTATGCCTTTGTACTAAAAGGCGATGTTACGATCAACGATCAAGCCCTTAATGAAAGAGATGGATTGGGCATTTGGGACATCGAATCGCTTGATATACAAGCCAATACGCAAGATGCGGAGATATTATTGATGGAAGTTCCGATGGTGATGTAGTGGGTGTTTTAGCGCAGTGACTTCCACGAGAATACAACTTAATGGTTGGGGTGTAAAAACGCCCCGACCATTAAGAAAATACAATAAATAATTTTGCTACATAAAACAAGTTTTCTTATATTTGCATCGGATAATCGAATTGTTTTCTTTCACGTGAATTTCCTATTTGCATACAATGTGATTTTTTAATAGTTATCAGGCACTTTTGGGGCAATTTGTTGGTTTTCGTATAATAGCGAAGTAGGGGCTTCTTATAAAAATTTCAGGTGCAGCGCACCGCGATATTTGTAGCAACGATAAATTTTTCGTGTTTTGAAGGTGCAGCGCACCGCGATATTAAATTTAATATTATAGTACGCTGCACCTGAAATTTTTATAGGAAAACCCTGCAAACCTGAGATGCTTTTTTGTCAAAATTGATGGGTCGAAAATTAAATAAATAATATGAATAACGCAATACAAATCTATCAAAGCCCTGACGGGCAAATGCAGTTAGATGTTCAGATGGACAACCAAACTGTTTGGCTCACGCAAGCCCAAATGTCGCTTTTATTTCAAAGAGAAAGAAGCGTTATTACCAAGCACATACGCAATATTTTTGCAGAGGGTGAATTGGAAGAAAAAGTGGTATGTGCCAATTTTGCACATACCACTAAGCACGGTGCATTGGCGGATAAAACCCAAGAACAAAGCTCGGTATTTTACAACCTTGATGTCATCATTTCCGTAGGTTACAGAGTAAAATCACAACGCGGCACCCAGTTCCGCCAATGGGCTACTGCACGACTCAAAGATTTTTTGGTAAAAGGCTACGCCATCAATCAAAAACGCTTGGACGAACTTGCTCAAATGGTATCCATTATTCAACAAACAAGCGAAACAGACCATTTGCAACTCAGCGAAGCAAAGGGGTTGTTGAATGTGTTGAGTAATTATACCCAATCTTATGTGCTACTCAATCAGTTTGATAGCCATAGCTTGCAAACTGAAAACCTCAACGAAAACATAACTTACGAGATACAATACGAAGAAGCACGGCGTGAAATAGATATACTCAAACAAAACTTAATAGACCTAAAGGAAGCCACTGCACTATTTGGAAATGAAAAAGACGATAGTTTTAGGGGGATTTTGGGTAATATTCTGCAAACCTTTGGCGGCCAATATCTATATCCGAGCATAGAAGCGCAAGCCGCCAATTTGTTGTATTTTGTCATCAAGAATCATCCATTCAGCGATGGCAACAAACGCATCGGAGCATTTTTATTTATTTGGTTTTTAGAAAAAAACAAACACCGTTTGGATACCAACGGCTCAGTAAAAATCAATGAATACGGGTTGGTAGCCTTGGCGCTGTTGGTGGCACAAAGCAATCCTGCCGACAAAGATTTGATGATTGATTTGATCATTAACCTGATAAAAAACCGTATATAATTTTTTTGAAGTAAATGAACGAGGTCGAGCCAATTATGAAAAAGCCCATTGGAGCGAAGTGATGGATACGTTTTTGAAATGGGTAAAATAAAATAACCCAAACAAGAGTTTATGAATATTCAATTTAACTAAGACAAAAGTAGCCTTGTGTTAACTTTTAAATCAACCTAATTTTTTATGAAAAACATCTTTTTGAGTTGCCTGATCGCAACGATTGCAAACACAGTTTTTGCACAATTTAATATTACGCTGATTACTTCCAATATCGAAATGGATTCGGTCCGTATCCATAACTCCACCCAAAAGTACGCAGCATCTGCATTACCCGCCGGCACAGTGACGTTACACTTGAAAGCACCTTATGATATTGAGCGTTTCGAGATCAATATCTATCAGAAAGATAAAAAACTATATCGATCATTATGGCTAAATAAAGGTGATATTACCATAAAAGCCCACCAAGAAGACCGTAACTTAATTATTGATACCGTTATTAATGCTCCTTTTTACTATTATGTAGAAAACGACATAAACCCTACATATAAGCGGTTAAAAACCTTAGAAAACTCCGATTCGCTGCACTATTTTTTGTTAGACGTTATTGAAAAAAATAAAGAAAATGCTTTTTCTGCTGACATGATTTATCGCTACATCAACAATAATATGCATTCGCAAGACCGCATCAACCTTATTTTACCAATTGTAGAACAACAAAGTACAAAACTGTCTTGGTCTAATTTTCCTAAGATAAACGCCTCTGCGGTTCAATTAATCCTTCACCCTCCTGTTTTAGACCTAAGCCAATATGCATTTTTGGATAAAGACTCGGTACTCCACCAAATCCAACTGGAAAAAGGCCATTATACGGTGCTTGATTTTTGGTTTTTAACCTGCACACCATGTAGAAGAGACCATAAGAGCATTAAAGCCGACAAACAAAAAATGGACGCTAAAGATATTCAACTCATTGGAGTATCCATTGATCGATACGAAATAGCCGATAGATGGAATGATTACCTACAACAACACGAATATACATGGAAAAACTACCTCCAAACCTACGAAAAAAGCATCACTAGCGATTTTCATATAACCACATATCCTACTTATTGGGTACTCGATGATACGGGGAAAGTGGTATTTATGGATAATAAATATGATGAATTGAAGCGGTTTTTGGGGGTGGAATAAGGTGGTCACAAGTCCGCGATATCCGCTAAAAGTGCATCAAAATCGGCCAATCGTTCAGGCGGCACTTGACCAGTCAACAACAGTTCGCGTAATACATCCATAAAAACATCTTTATGGACTTGTTCTGTTGTTTTCGTTTTGTTGTGCCAAATACTCGCCATTTTCTTTGCTTCTGCTATTTCGCCTTTTAAAAACAGGATAGCAAACTGCAAGTGAACAAAATTCCTAGGATTGTATGGCCTTGATGCTTTTCGGTCTCTTTCGAGTGCCGAATTGATCAATTGGATTGCTTCATCGGTTTCACCCAAATAAACGAGTACTTCTGTGAGTTCCACAAACAACCAGGATTGAGTAGAATAGTTGCTAATACGTTTTTTTAGTTCCTTTTTCCTCTCCCTGTATTCGTTTTGTTTGCGATCTAAAATTGCTTCGTATAAATAGGACGATTGTAACTGAATATTAAAACGTTTTTTTAAGTTTTCTATTTCGATACTGTCAATCGGGTTCCCTCCAAGATCCCACTTTTCCACCTGACTTTTCAAAGTAGATGCGGGTATAGTTGTCAAAAGATTACCATGTACTAAAAGCACCAAATTAGAGTCCATCATACCTATTTCTTCGGGTAATTTTCGGAGTGTACAAGAGCGTACATCAAGTGTCTTCAAATGCTTAAGTTGATAGAGACTTTTCGGTAAACTTATTAGTTTATTATCACTAATATCTAACTCTTTTAATGCGCTCAACCCTCCAATAGACTCGGGTAATTTGTATATTTTATTACTTGAAATATCTAAAGATAACAGTTTATTGCGCTCCTGTTCTATCGTAGGCAAACTGCCCAACTCATTTTGGGTCAAAAAAACACTCGTAAGATTGGGTAGTTGAAATAACCATGCAGGTACAGTTTTCAACTTGTTACCCGCCAAATCTATAACCTCTAGCACAGGTAAGTCCGCGTTATTTGGCAATTGTACCAGTTTATTTCTCGAAAGATTTAATAACTCTAACCGTTTTAATGGGTTGATTGCTGCTTCTGGTAGTTCTGTTAATTTATTTTCGGAAAGATCAAGTATTTCCAATTTTGTTAAATTTCCGAGTGTGGGTGGAAGAGATTTTAGTCTGCAATCCATAATACGTAAAAATTCCAGTTGTTTAAGATTGCCGATACTTTCAGGACATACATATAAAGAGGTAGATTCAATTATAAGTGATTTTAAACTCGTTAGCCCCACCAATGATTCTTCTGGGCATTGGGAGAAGGCGTCACCCTTGATTTCCAATTCTTTTAGTGCTGATAGTTGGCCAAAACTACTAGGAAGTGACGCGATATTTGAACCATCTATGCGCAGTTTCAGTAGATTGGAAAGGTTGCCAAAGCACTCAGGTAAGGCCTTAATTTTAATTCCAAATAAACCTAAATGAGTAAGACTGCGCATATCGCAAAAACCAACAGGCAATGCAGATATGTATTTTGAAGAAATAGATAAATCTCTTAATGATGTTAATCCAACGAAATTTTCAGGCAATGCCTCCAAATTGTATAACCCTAATCCGAGGTATTCTAAATCAGTAAGATTACCGAAAGACTGCGGTAAGCTGGTTATGGGTAGGGAAACGAAAGAAATCGATTTTAACGATGTTAAACGCCCAAAGTCGTCAGGAAGGGCTTTTATATTCGAAGTTTCGATCACTAGCCGGCGTAATTTTGATAAATTGGAAAAAGACGGCGGTAAAAACTCGATAGGAGCATAGGTTAGGTTAAATGCCTCTAAATTGGACAATGCTCCAAAATCAGCCGGTAATTGCTTCAATTGACGAGATTCGAGTAAAAGCCATCGCAATTGGCTTAATTGACTACATACGCCTTCTTCAATAGATACAATAGGTGTTGACAATAGAATAAGATTGACCAAATTGGTCAATTTGGCCCATTTCTTGTCGATCCGCTCCAATGGATTACCCGTCATATTCAAATATTGCAAATTGGGTAAAATGGCCCAGTCTGGTATTACCTTGAGATTATTATATGCTAAATTTAGAAATCTGATTTGGGGCGACTTTAATGATTGACCCAATGACGTAATCAACCTAGGGCTATTACTAACTTTTAATAACTGCAATTTTTGGAGCGCACTCCAACCCGATCCAAGTTGTTCGGTATTATTGAATCTACTTAATTCTAGTCCTTTTAAATTGGTTAGCCTAGAAAAATCAAGATTTACGTTTAAGGGAGCATCATAGGCGTTTATAGATAATACCTCTAATTGTGTTAGATTGGATAAAAAGTCAAACGAATGGATAGGGTAATTCACCGTTAACACCAAAATTTTGATATGCTGGAGTAGGTTTATATCCTCAAACAAACGTTTTAAACTATCTACGTTTACAATATTCAATATTTCTAAACTGGGCATTTTAACAAAAGCCCTCGGGAATGCAATTAAGGAATCGGCATCTTGAATATGAAATGATTTTAGGTTTTGTAGTTGCTCAATCGCTTCGGGGATTATTGTTCCAGTATATTTTGCAATAGTCAAATGCTCCAACCCTTTACATGCATACAGCGATGGCGGTATTTGCCCTATTACCTCCACAGATTTGGCGTTTTGGATAACTTCTTCGATAGGAACAACTTTATCGTGTTTTTTCCAAATACCATCTGATGAAATATAATCGCGATTATATACTTTGTTGGAATTCCATAGCCTGCTGTCCTCTGCCACGCTATATTGTGTGGTGTTTTCATAAATAGTATCGGCCCTGAACAAATAAGTTTTCTCCATTAACTGCTCGACCGATAAACCTTGCCCGAGTAGTGCTATTTGTGATAGGAAAAGTCCAATTAGTAGTAAAATCGCGTATTTTTTCATTTTATAAGTTGTTGAATAGGTTAATTAAGAACACGTAAAAATGCAAAGGTATCGAACGCTGATCTATAAATAAAATTTGGTAATATCTTGCAAAAGTAATTACCTTTACATATAATTCATTTGTCAACAATATTATTGGTTTATGTGCTTGATATTTTCCAGATAAGCAGTATCCCTTTTCGCCTCTAAAATTTGTTGTAATCAACACAAAACAATTAAAAATACACATTTATGAAACATCTTTATCCGCACCAATCAGTTTCCAGCAGCAGACTCAAATACCTACTTATTTGCGCCCTTTTTTGGTGTACAATTCAAATAATGCACAGTCAGTCGGTCACGTCCAACACAAAGGAGCTATTTTCAAGGCCAGGTTTATCCATAGGGAGTTATCATTTCAACTTTTTTGATGGTACTTATAATTCCAGTCTTCGATATTTAGGAGATACCGTACTCTGCGGAAAAACACTACTTCGTTATGATTTTAGCGCGTATTCAGGTATTTATAACGACGTTTACCATTTGATAGAAGGCGGCAAAGTGTCCGTATTCAACCCCAATACCTGCAATACAGTACAAGATGTTTTCAATTTTGACCTTGAGGTAGGGGATTCTTTTAATATCTACCTCGTAAACCCATTAAAAGTAGTTGAAGTGGACTCTTTTACCCTCAACAATGGCGAACGAAGAAAATATATCAAACTGAAGGCTGAAAATAACAACGGCCTTCCACCCACTTTTTTTGAGTGGGTAGAAGGTATCGGTGATTTGCGCTATGGGTTACGCTACACCTTTTATGATTTTGAAGGTTACGAACAAATGGTTTGCGTAAAAGATAGCAACAGTACTTTGGTAGAGAATATTACGCCCATATTCGTAGATTGCGACTCCTTGACATGCCCCGAACCATTACCCAATTTTGACTTTACGATCAACGATGACATTGCCCAGTTTTATAACCGCAGCCTAGATGCAAACCTTTATCATTGGGATTTTGGCGATGGCTACACTTCCAATAGTATAAATCCTAGCCATCAATATACAGTACCTGGGTGCTATCTCGTCACTTTGACGATTAAAACACCTTGCCTCCAGCGGGTATTTGTACGAACCCGTACTGTCCCCATTTGCATCGACCCTAAATGGATACCTTTTGACAGCCCCATACCCCACCAATCTGTGGTGCTCAAATTTTTGGATGCCGAACATGGTTGGTGTTTTTCGGGTAATCAAGTATTTGTCACAAAAAATGGCGGTAGTCTTTGGACGCAAATCAATATTCCTTTGCCTAACTTGCCCGTAAGACGATTAATCACCGATTTGAATATGAAAGATACCCTCAATGGTATCATTACGTGTGGTCACTATAGCGGCAATGGCACAGAAAAAGCCATATTGGTCACCCATGATGGTGGAGCAAGTTGGACAGAACATATTGAGGGTAGTTATTGGCAGTTTAACGGATTAATGACCAATGATGGGAAAGCATTTTCACGAGGATCGTATGGCGAGGTATTTTATTCTGACAACGAGGGAGACACTTGGGTATCGTATGAATTACCTCCATTATATGATTTGCAACAATGGCAATACATGGGTAATGACACATTATACGGCTTTGGTTGGTATGGTCTCCAGCCCAATGTGGAGTATGTATTCTTGATTTCGCCCGATAATGGTGCCTCCTGGAAGATATATAATAACTTTCCTACGGATCAATTACCTAGCGATTTTTATTTTATCAATACCAAAGAAGGCTGGCTAGGAGGGTATTACGGCGGTTTTTGGCACACAACGGATGGTGGCAACACTTGGGAATCCGTTAATATTGGCGATAACGAAGTGATTTATGACATCGAATTTGCCGATGCCACAAACGGC
>JAAFHO010000258.1 GCA_013297575.1 Chitinophagales bacterium | reverse complement strand
TACAATAGATTCGCGGAGGGTAGTACCACGCACGATGGAGTCGTCCAATAGCACCAATGCGTCCACGTCATTTTCGATCAAACCATAGGTCACATCATACACGTACAATACCATATTGCTGCGCTTATTTTGGTCGGCAATAAAAGTACGTTGTTTTTCGTCCTTATGTACCAATTTTTCAACACGTGGATGCACGTTAAGGATTTGCATGATCCGATCTGGATTGAGTTGTCCTTCGGCATTCACTTTTAATATTTCGGTGCGTTTCCAATCGTTTACCGCGTGTTCCAAACCTTCGGCTAAACCATAAAATGCGGCTTCGGCAGTATTCGGAATATACGAAAAAACGGTATGGTTAATATCGTAATCAACGGCTTTAATGGCTGGAATAGCCAATTGTGCGCCTAGTTTTTTCCGTTCTTGATAAATTTCGCGGTCATTGCCACGGCTAAAATAAATCCGCTCAAAGGAGCAAGCGGTGCGTGGTTTTGGATCTGCATAAGGTAATTCTTCTACAATTCCGTTGTGCTTAATAATGAGGGCGTGTCCTGGTTGTAATTCATGTACATTGGGGAATCGTACATTGAAAACGGTTTGTATCGCAGGACGTTCGGAGGCCGCAACCACTATTTCATCATCCATATACCAATAAGCAGGACGAATACCATTAGGATCGCGTACCATAAATGCATCGCCATGCCCGATCATTCCACCGAATACATAGCCGCCATCAAATTTTTTGCAAGAACGTTTCAATAGCCGTTGAATATCGAGGCTATCAAAAATCATATTATTAAGTTCTTGGGTTGTGTGTCCGTCGGGTTTGAACCAAGTAAAAAGGCGTTGCACTTCATCATCGAGGAAGTGACCAATCTTTTCCATAACGGTTACCGTATCACTTTTTTCCTTAGGGTATTGGCCTAATTCCACCAATTCGGCAAAAAGTTCATCTACGTTGGTCAGGTTAAAATTACCTGCGAGCAGCAAATTACGGGAAACCCAGTTGTTCTGCCGATGAAACGGATGTACCCGTTCGATGCTATTATCGCCATGCGTGCCGTAACGAAGGTGTCCCATCATTACCTCGCCGGTATAGGCAGCATTTTCTTTAAGCCATTTGGTATCGCCGTATTTATCCAGTGGTACTTGGTTAATACGCCCCCAAACCATATTAAATAAGTCGTCGAGGTAATTATTAGCATTACTGCGCTTTCGGCTGATATACCGTCTTCCTGGTTCGGAATCAAGTTTGATGGTAGCGAGTCCCGCGCCATCTTGGCCACGGTTACGCATTTTTTGCATCAATAGCTGCAATTTTTGAATACCGTAGAAGGGAGTACCGTATTTATCGTTGTAGTAATCAAGGGGTTTCCGCAGCCTAAGGAGGGTAATTCCACATTCGTGGTGAATAGCATCGCTCATGGGCACAAAGGTACGCAATCACATTGATTGCCTGTTATAATAAAGGTGAAGAAACAGCAGGAAAAAATTCACTTGTCCGCTATCTGTCATTTCTTTCAATTGTATTCCTAAAATCAAATGAAGCGGTAAAAAGAAAAAAGCCATTCTGCTGGTGTGCGGAATGGCTCTTTTCTGTATTGATACTTTAAAAATTATTTATTTTGAGCAGTTAATGTAGCAGCGATTTGTTGTGCTGCTGGAGCATTTTTCCAATCTTCTTTTGCTTCTTTTGCTGCGGTAGTTGCCTTAACTGTACGAGTAGCAACTGGAGAGATACCAATGATTTGGTTGCCTTCGATACCGTTAGTGATATAGTCTTTAGACCAATTTACACTGTACTCATTGATCGTTACATCCAAGTTTGCATCGATGGTTGCAGTTGCCAAAGCAGTTGGGTTAACACCAGCAATGGTACGTGTTTGGATATAATTACCAGATTTGTCAAAAACTGCAATATTGTATGTTTTGTATTGACGAGCAAAATTGCGACCTGTGTTAAAGATAACAGCGTAGTGTGTTGCTGTTTCCAACATGGCTACTGGCTCAGGATAAACTGGCATACGGTTTTCAGTAGCGTTGGCTTCGAGGGTAGGTAGGAAAGCGTAATAGTCCCAAGCGAGGCGAGTAGCCTTTGCAACTGGCGTTTTTGCAGCGCGGCTTTCCAATTGGCCTTGAAGTTCTTCTGCACCCAATGTGAATGGCAATGTAGCCTTTGGGAATTGCTGAAGAAAACCTTGGAAGGTAGTATCTTGTGCTGTAGTAGCAACAGAAACCAAAATTGCAGCGATGAATATAATTACGTTTTTCATAATCGGATAAGTATTTTAAGTGTGGGAGGTAATTTTTGATTAAATAAGTGATACTATTATATAACTAAAAACCGTGCCAAACTTTTCAAATGCTATAATCAGACGTAAAAAAACATAAACAATTACACTTTTTAGGGTAGATTCTAAAATTATTAAATACTCGCCTCAAAGTCCGAAATAATATCATCAATATGCTCAATACCTACCGAAACGCGGATCAAACCATCTGTAATTCCATTTTCTTCGCGTACTGCTTTTGGTACGCGCAGGTGTGAAGATGAAGCAGGATGAAGGATTAATGTATCCACGTCGCCTAGAGTAGGTGCCAATGCGCAGAACTGAATTTTGTTCATACATTTCAAACCTGCATCAAAACCGCCCTTGATTTCGAAACTTAACATGCCTCCAAAGCCTTTGGGCATTTGCTTTTTAGCCAATTGGTGATCGGGATGGGAGGCCAAACCAGGATAGTTAACGCGTTCCACCGATGGGTGCTGTTCGAGGTAATGTGCCAGTGCCAAGGCATTAGCACAATGACGATCCATCCGCAAAGCCAAGGTCTTGATACCGTTATTGGTGAGCCATGCCTCAAAAGGGGAGCAATTGGTACCCAATAACTTCATCGCCCTCCAGATTTTTTCGCGCATGAGGGCTCGGTCGCGTGCTACCACAACACCAGCAATACTATTCCCATGACCGTTAATATATTTGGTCGTAGAATGTATAATAAAATCGACTCCAAAGGCGAATGGCTGCTGTAAATAAGGCGAAGCGAAGGTATTATCAATCGCACACCAAGCACCGTATTGGTGTGCAAGCTGCGATAATGCGGCAATATCAACACAAGAAAGGCTTGGATTGGCGGGTGTTTCGCAATACAGCATTTTGATATTGGGATTGGCCTTTAATGCGCTTTCTACTGCTGACAAATCATTTAGATGGACAAAATGAGTGGATACGCCGATCGGTTCGATCACCGATTGGAGTAGTTCAGTCGTTCCTCCATATAAATTACCTTGTGTTAATATCGATTCACCCGATTTAAGCAAACCTAAAAACAAAGTAGAGATAGCGGACATACCAGAGGAGGTCATCAAAGCATCGGCTTCAAAGCCAAGATTATGCGACTCTAATAAGGCAATTTTACGCGCAACAGTATCAACGGTTGGATTGGCGTAACGGCTATACACATGTCCACTTTCAATATTGTTGAAAATTTCTATGCCTTGATCCATGCTATCAAAAGCGAAGGAAGATGTGGCATAAATAGGAAGGATATGTGGTTTTACGGTACGGTTATCGGGTTGCTCTTTAACGAGCAAGGATGCTATGTCCATGAATAATATTGGTACTTTATTGTTTTACAGGTGCATTATTGTCCCGCAATGCTTACAAGTCCGTTTGGCTTCGTCAGCGGAATATTCGGCAATCGCGGTCTTAATTTGGGTGCCTATATCTTTCAGCGCAAAACCAGCCTCGTATATTTTATGGTTACAATTTTCACAAAACCACATCAATTTGTCCACTTCTCCTTCACGGCGGTGGCGTTCGAGTACCAAACCGATTGAACCAGCAGGCCGTTGCGGCGAGTGCGGCGTACGGGGTGGCAATAAAAACATTTCGCCTGCTCGAATATCAATTGTTTCTGGCTCACCATTTTCATGGATAATTTTGACTTGAATATCGCCTTCGAGTTGATAAAAAAGTTCCTCGCCTTCTTCCCAATGGTAATCTTTACGTCCATTTGGGCCACCTACCACCATGACGATAAAATCAGAATTTTCGACATAAATTTGTTTGTTTGCCACGGGTGGTTGGAGGAGATGACGGTTTTCTTCGATCCAGTTTTGGAGGTTGAATGGTCGTAACATAGTTGGTATGTATATTATTTTATAAAAATTTTATTCAACGGTTGCAAGGGTCTCTTCCACAATTTTTAGATCTATCTCTAAGTGCTCCGAAATTTGCTTGGCATCCAGAAGCAGTATTAGATGGGCATGAATAATATTCTTCCTTTGCTGCTCTGCTGCTTGTTTTTGCTGCTCTGCTGCTTGTTTTTGTTGCTCTGCTGCTTGTTTTTGTTGCGCTGCTGCTTGTTTTTGCTGCTCTGCTGCTTGTTTTTGCTGCTCTGCTACTTGTTTTTGCTGCTCAATGGCCGCCTCTATTATCTGCTTTTGTGTTTTTAATTGCATATCCATCTCTTGCTCGAGTTGATCGAGTTTCAACGTCCTCTCATTCATGGTTCGTTTTTGTTCCTCCATGGCTCGTCCATATTCCTCCATAGGAACTCCGTACCTACTTTTGAATACAGCATCAATGATCATGGCATAATAGTCAATATACTTTTTATTGCCAACTTTGAAATATGGAGTATCACTTTTCATAATTTTATCTGTTATAAAGTTACTTACTTCATTGTCATTTTCTTCGGGTAGCCGAATAAAATTCAATGCAAAATTAATGAGTTTTTTGAATTCAGAGCGATCTATTTTTCGATCAAGCAGGATACTTAACAGTTTTCTTTTCAGAGTGGTGCGCAATCTAATATCTTCCTTTGAACGGATTACATACAGATTGGCTAATACAACCAAAGCGATTGGATTTGGGTTGTTGATAAGTGCAGTCTCTTCCTGTTCATCCACACAAAAGGTAGGATAACTTAATAAGGTACGCGTACCAAAATGGTTCGTTTCATAAGTGTCCCAAGCCTTAGAGGGCTTTTTACCCACAAAGATGACCAAAATAGTAATTGGAATAAACTGGTGCTTCAAATTCAAAAATGAATGGTATTCGTATATCCGCCTTGGAAAATTACTGTTCGGATATGCCTCCACTTCTATATGAAATAGGACATAACGCTCTGTTCCGTCGCGCAGTTTGAAGCGAAATAGTTTATCCGTTCTTTTCATTTTTCCCTTGGCGCCCAGCCCTCTCAACTCTTGTTCCAGCGCACGATAGTCCTGCGACCAGTCCACCTCACGGTGCAATTGGGGAAGAAAAAACAAGGTAGCAGGCTCAATAAAATCGAGCATTTCTTTCCAAAATGTATCAAAATCGGCATCAAAGCCTTTGTTTTCCAAAGATTCTTGCATGGTATGGATGATTTACAGTGGCAAACATAAAACTTTTATTTTGACACAAAAAGTTTTTTTAATTTTATTTTGTAAAATTCATTCCTCAACAGCCATTTTTATCCGCCAATTCATGCCTTTAATCTATTAAATCACCAATTGCCTCGAATGAATAACACCTATTATAATAATCACATTACTTTTGGCATCAAATTCAAACAGATCGAATTATGCCTTTTTCAGAAATATTCAGCATGGCGCTACAAAATATTCGCGCCAACCTCCTCCGAGCAGTGCTTACGCTCTTAATTATTGCTTTGGGTATTATGGCTTTGGTGGGTATTCTGACGGCTATTGATGGCATTGCTTTCTCGCTCAATGATAACTTTTCGGGGTTGGGTGCCAATTCTTTTAGCATCGAGCGGAAATGGGGTGAAGTAAAAGGTAACCGAGGCGGTCGCCGCCAAAAAGCAGGTGAAGAAATCGATTTCCGACAAGCGACTGAATTTAAAGAGCGGTTTAATTTCCCTGCTACGGTTTCTATTTCTTTTTGGGCGAATAGCCTTGCAGTCGTAAAATACAACGATATTGAAACAAACCCTAATACGGGTTTTGTAGGTGTGGACGAAAACTACTTTGAAATTAAAGGACTCGATATTGGATATGGTCGAAATTTTTCCCTTAACGAAATTATAGACGGACAACCAAAGGTCGTGCTTGGCTTAGACATTGCCAAAAAACTTTTCAATAATAAGCCGGAAAAAGCACTGGATCAATTAGTTATCGTGGGCAATAACCGATACCGCGTTATTGGCGTGTTGGCCTCCAAAGGTGCTTCCATGAATAACTCCAATGACAGGGCTGTCTATGCGCCCTTGCTCGCCGTCAAAGCGATTTACGGCACCGATAAAACAGAATATAGTGTTATTGTCGCTGTTAAAAATGCAACTGATATGGATGCCGCACAATCGGAGGCTTCGGGTTTGTTCCGCCAAGTTCGTGGTCTTCGCCCCGGTCAAGATGACGACTTTGAAGTATTTGGGAGCGATAGCCTTGTTGCAATTTTGAAAGAAAATACGACTAATTTACGGCTGGCCACTATTGCTATTGGTTTAATGACCTTGTTGGGTGCTGCTATTGGTCTTATGAATATTATGTTGGTGAGCGTAACTGAACGTACCCGCGAAATCGGGATTTACAAGGCATTAGGTGCTACCCCAAAAAGTATTCTCTACCAATTTTTGACCGAGGCCATTGTCATTTGCCAATTTGGTGGTATTGCTGGTATTATTTTAGGTATTTTAGTGGGTAATTTGGTTACCATTGCACTAGGAAGCAGTTTCCTTATTCCTTGGAACTGGATACTGTTGGGTTTTACCTTGTGTATGTTTGTAGGGGTAATATCTGGTTTTTATCCGGCACTTAAAGCATCAAGACTCGATCCAATTGAAGCATTGCGGTATGAATAATGGGAAAATTGAATTATTCATCAATATCAAATCAAATAACGTAGTATAAATATGTCAAAACTTTGGCTCATAGTAAAACGCGAATATTTAACCCGAGTAAGGACGCGTGCTTTTTTGTTAGGAACACTGTTAACACCGCTAGCATTTGGCGCATTTTTTGTCATTCAGGGCATGATGATGTCGTACAAAGGTGCCGAAAAGCGTAAAATTGTCGTTTTTGACGAGGCAGGAGTAGTTAAATCGGGTACCGGCATTGCCGATGAACGAGGGCTGCAATTTTCAGTAGCACCACAAGGTTCTAATTTAGAAGAATTGAAGAATGATGTACGCAATAAAAAGTACGACGGCGTGCTGCGGTTGCCACCATTAGCCAATCTTGCTATTAAAAAGCAAACCATTTACCTTTACACGGATGAACAGTTTAATCCCGAAACTGAAGGGGTAATTAGGCAGCGTATCGCCTCAAAAATAAAGGATTTCAAAATAGATTCCTTGCATTTAGACCGCAAATCACTGGGTGATCTGGATACAGAGGTGTCGCTGGATCCCGAGCCGATTGATAAAAAAGACGACCAAGGCAGCTCGCTTACAAGCGGTGTGGCAATGGGTATTTCCTTTTTTATGGGCATAGCCATGTATATGCTCGTGCTCATTTGGGGGTCTATCGTAATGCGTTCTGTGATGGAAGAAAAAACAAACCGTATTGTAGAAGTAATCATGTCGAGCGTAAAACCATTTGATTTGATGCTGGGCAAAATCCTTGGATCTGCGGGTGTTGGTTTAACGCAATTGATTATTTGGATTATACTAAATACCGTCATTATTATAGGTGTACAGTTCTTTTTTGGTATT